>JAGACC010000249.1 GCA_017614295.1 Treponema sp. | reverse complement strand
CCTCAGGATGGGGAGGATTAAGAATGTCTTTTGGTTCAAGATTCAGGCGCTCTGCAAAAACCCTTATAAGAACAGGATTGAATGTTAAAGGGCCACCTTCAAAAACGACCGGACTTTTTATATCCAAGCCCTGGGCAAGACCACCTATTGTCTGCTTTGCAATTGCATGAAAGGCACTAAGCGCAAGGTCTGCCTTGGAAATGCCCTGATTCAAAAGGGGTTGAATGTCCGTCTTTGCATAAACACCGCACCGTCCGGAAATATCGTAAACGCATGACCCCTTTTCCGCAAGCGAATTTATTTCCTGAACCGAAACCTTTAGTATAGAAGCAACTTCATCAATAAAAGCACCCGTTCCACCGGCACAGCTTCCGTTCATGCGCATGTCGTTAACTTTTAGGCGGCCGTCTTCCTTGCCAAAGAAAATCATCTTTGCATCCTGACCGCCAAGTTCTATTGCAGTTCCAACATTCTGATAGTCAAAGCACAGCGCAATTGAATTTGCAACCACTTCCTGAACAAAGGGCAGCCCCAGTTTTTCCGCGATAGGCTTTGAACCGGAGCCTGTCATTGCAAGGGAAAATTCTTGTCCAGGAAATTTTTGCGAAAATTCCTTTAGCGCAGAAAGCACGCTCTTTAGCTGGGAGGCATGGTGGCGGCGGTAGTCGGAATAGACGGTCTCTTTTGTTTCTGCATCAAGTACAACTATTTTTGTAGTGGTAGAACCAACATCTATTCCTGCAATAAGTTTTTTGTTGCCAACTGCCATTCCACGCACTCCATTCTGCTATTTGATGTGTGCTTCATTTTATTCAAAAAACTAAGAATTTGCAATATAAGGGTTTTGCAATGAATTTTTAAAAATTTGGACGGTACTTTTTTCCGCTCTACCATTCATTCCTTGGCTAATTCGGCTGGCATGCCTCTGCGCCACGGGCTTTGCGGGGTTCCGCTTACGCTCCATTGCAGTTATGCATGGTTCGACAAGCTCACCAACCGTGCTTCGACAAACCGCTGGAAGCTGCGCCGCGAGGCACCAACCGGCATGGCTCGCACAACTGCAACTTACGCCCCTCCAATCCCGCGTAGGTTGCTTTGTTTTTTTTACCGCTTTACTACAGAATCTTTTCTCCGTCAAAGCTGATGTCGAGCTCGATTTTAAAATCTTCGGGATCCATGTAGAGCATGTCGTTAAGCGTATAAGTGTAGGTATCTACAAAAAGGACATGGATGTAGTAAGGGATTTTTATGTGTTCAAATTCGGGGCGGTCAAAGAGTTCTATATCCCAGTTGGTGTTAAGGTACAATTGGTCTTCCCTGCTTCCCATTCCCTCCCCGCTTGCGTACACACTGGGCATTATGCTCCACTTAGTTTCGTTATAAAGGCGGTACAGCATTTTTTTATCGGCAGAGGGAAGAGGCTTCTTCCAGTTTTCACAGGACATGCTGGCTGTTATAGAAAATTCATTCTTGATTCTGTTATTGGGGATTGAATCACTTTGCAAGAACTTCATTGCCTTTTCAACAGCATCGTACATCTGGTTAAGCCTTCTGTCTATTGCCTGAATCTTGGAAGCTATTTTCTGAATATTCTCGGGAGTCCATTCAAAATGACTTTTCATCCAATGAAGGCTGACAATCTCTTCGTCGCTGTCTTCATAAGGGTCTGGTTCATATCTAGGTCCTTCTGCCTTAAGCTTTGCGGTGCCTTTGTTGGCTCCAGCTTTTATTAGGACTTTCATGTTCTTTTTATTCTCATACCAATAGGCCATTCCAAGAGGGGTACGGCCAAAGCGCAGGTCTTTTTCTTCTATATAATCGTGGGGAACAAGGGATAAAAGTCGTTCAAGAATACAGGAATGTGGATTCATTGCGGCCAGATGAAGAATACTCTGTCCGCAGCAGTCATGCTCTGTTAACGAACAGCCTTTTTCTGCAAGGTAGCAAAAGACCTCAGGATCTTTCTGCCGGAGAGCTGCATTCATGACGGGAAATTTACCGTACTTGTCCATTGACTTATAATCCGCCCCCAAGTCTACGAGTTTTTGAACAATTCCAAGCGGAGACGAACGGACTGCAAATTGGAAAAGCTTGGTAAGCACATCTTCTGAAAACTTGCCGCTTTCTAGCATGGGAATGACAAAAGTGCAAGGCTTATCCAAGGTGATTGCAATTTTTACAAGCTGCCATTCAGAAAAATAAGTGTCGCGCAGATTTTTGTCGGAATTAGTGAGGGCTGGAGAAAAAAGCAGGAATTCGTAGACCTGAGGAGACAGGATTTTTTTGTTTCTACTCTTTATTAGCCTTCTTTTTGCCTTACTTTCCAGGGAAGGCCAATAAATCAATCCTGTGCTGCCAACATCTTCCAGAATCTTGTTGACTTCCCTTCTGTGTTCTGCGTAGCCATCCCTTTCTACAGCCTTATAAAATTCCGTCCAGTCACAGCCAGTACCAATATCTTCCATCGCTGGCTCATCATTGCAAAAACTTAGATAGGCGTAAAGAACCGCTTTCTGTGCATCTGTAATACTCTGCCAAATTTATTGGATTTTCTTTTCTCTCATAAAGACCCCCTTAGAACTTCCTATG
>JAGACC010000248.1 GCA_017614295.1 Treponema sp. | reverse complement strand
TTGAATATTCCCCAAAAAATTAACCCAAAAGCAAACTAAGAAACCGCAGAGTGCCCGGAACACACATTGCAAGCAAGGCGTAGCACACATTGCGAGCAGGTGCGTAGCAATGTGCCATCTTGTTAAAAAAAAAGAGGCTTCTTAAAAGAAACCTCAGTTGCCCGGAACACACATTGCAAGCAAGTGCGTAGCAATGTGCCATCTTGTTATAAAAAAAAGCGGTTCTATGAAGAACCGCTGGTTGCCCGGAACACACATTGCAAGCAAGGCGTAGCAATGTGCCATCTTGTTAAAAAAAAAGCGGTTTCAAAAGAAACCGCGTCTGCCCGGAACAAGACGTGAACTTGCACACCCGTGAAGGTTCTAGTACCTGAAACTAGCGTGTCTACCAATTCCACCATCCGGGCAATACTTCAAAACAAAGTACAATAATTATATTAAAATTAAGCAACAATGTCAACCGTTTCTATTGACATCTGTAAACAACAAGGGCAAGGATTCCTATAAGAACTATTACGCTAACAATAAAAAGCCATGCAGGAACGTCATCCCCAAGAATCTTTCCCGGTGCAAATGAATTCCTAGTTTTACTTTTTGTTTTAGACTTGCTCTTTTTACTGCGTGAATCCCGGCCACTTTTTTCTCCACCACCGGAAGTTCCGTTTATGTCATCCTCTGTCATAGCATAGTGGCACACAGGGCATCCAAATTTAAAGTCATGGACTGTTCCCATGTGACCGCAAGAAGGGCAGCGGACGGAAGAGAAAAACTTGCCGCACCTGGGGCAGCAGCGGGCATTTGCCGCTACCTCAGATCCGCAGTTTTCACAAAAATATTTAGCCTTGGTTGATGATTTTGCCATCTATCGTGCCATCAATCTTATTGCTTTTCAAGAATTGTTACGGTGTATCTGTAAATCTGCCAAATTCCGTCTCTCTGGCGCACGTAGTAGGTGTAGAGCTTCTTTTCCTTATACTTATCGTATTCAAACCACTCTTCAACTTTTACGGTACCTTCGTTGGGGTCGTAATTTGTGCTCTTAATCTCAAATTTTACTGGCTTTGTAACAATGTCTTTGCAAATGCGGCTCTGCATAAGCTCGGCCTTGAATTCATTGAGCATGTCGTTTCTTTCTGCTGCACTTGAATTGTTGTAGCGGCGGTTAAGGCTCTGGTTGTCCTTAAGCAATTCCTCCAAATCCATGTAAAGGAAGAACTGATCCCAAAGTTCATTCTGGCGGGCAATAATAGTCTGCTCAACAACCTTGTCCGGACCAATTTCCTGGCGTTCCAAAAGAGCACCTGTATTTTCTTTTACAGGAATCATGGAAGAAGATGCAGCTGTTGGGGAAGGTTTTACTTCAAGAGTAAGCCTGTTTGAACTAATTGCCTTTTCTCCGCTGCGGTAAAGTTCAGGATAGAAATTCAGTTCAACATAATAGATAGAAGGCTCCGTAATGTTAAGATATTCTTTCAGGTTTTCAACAAAAGAATACTCTTCCTGGGGCTCAAGTGAAATTTCCCTATAATAGACAGTTTTGTTTGTGGTGCGTTTTTCCCTAAGCAAATCCGTCTGGCCAAGCTGGGTGTTCTTTATGTTAAATGCGCGGAAATCCACGCTGAACATACGGTCTTCCGCAAGCTTAAAGCGCTGTGTCTTTGAACTTTTGTTCATAAGAGTGATATGCACTTTTACAGGGTTGCCCTCTGCATCACCCGGATGATACATAGTCCTTTCGGAAAATTTAATGGAGACTTCTACATTTTTTAGGTCATTTTCCCCTTCTGCAGAATAATTTTGTGCCGTCAAAGTCTGGGCAAAAATCATAAAAAAAGCTATAATTGCTAACAGTGTACGTTTCACTACTAACCCCCCAAGGTTAAACCTATTTTTTATATTATCGGAATATTATGGAAAATTCATTATCTGCAATTACAGTTTCTGAAAATCTTATGCCTCTTTTGGCTTCATGGAAAGCTCTTTCACAAGCAGTAAACACACTTGCCGACTCGGATGTTACATTCCCGGCAGACATAACAGGCTGCAAAGGCTCCCTAAATTCATTCTTTGTCTCCCGCTATATGGAGCGCCGCCGCGTAGACAGAATCCACGAAGAGCAGTTTGAAGGGAAAATTTCTTCCACACAGGAAGACTTTGTGATTGTTGTCCCCACAAAAAAAGAAGCTGATGAATGCGAGACAGACCTGGAAACGCTTTTTGGCGACAAGACAGAGCTTCTTCAGCTTCCGGGCTGGGAAATGCTACCTTACCGTCCAGCGGCAAAAGGCTCGGCTGTATTCGGAATAAGGGCTGGAACGCTTGCAAAACTTGCTACCGGCAACAAAAAAAATCAAAAGCCAAGAATTTTCATCATAACGCAAAGGGCATTTTTTACCCCGGTACCACCGCCATCATACTTCCGAGACCTTGTATTCACCCTAAGAAAAGGCCAGGAAATTGAACCTGAAAAGCTAAGCCAGACTCTTTCGGAAGAAGGATACATAAGGGTTCCCCGCGTTACCACAAGAGGAGAATTTGCCCTCCGCGGAGAGGTAATGGACATCTTTATGCCGGGAGAGGAGAGCGGACACCGCCTGGTCTTTGACTTTGACACAATCGGACAAATCAAGACTTTTGACACGGAAACCCAGTCATCAAAGACAAACATTGATTCTCTCTTAATTTACCCGATGAAAGAAGTAGTTTGGACAGACCAACTGGCTTCCAGGCTAGAGCAAATTCTTGAAAAAGCAGACAAAGAGGGTATTTACAACGACTACGCATCTTTTGACGCTCAAAGAAAGGGGCTTGCCACCAACAAATCTGGTAAAAAAGAAGAGGGTAGCGAAGCAACTCTAGAAGACAGCACTCAAGCAGAAGAAGGCTCCAGCGCAAACACCAGGGAAAAACAAGCAGAAAAGGGCATTCACCTTGCTTTTACGGAAGAATCCAGAAAGGAAAAGGAAAGAATCCTTACCGAACTTGCCGTTAACCGCCAGAGCGAGGGTGAAGAGCTTTTTTACGGACTCCTGTGGGACAAAAAGTACAGCCTGCTTGACTATATAAAAAGTGGCACAACAGTATTCTACTACGATTTTGACAGAATCCTGAACGCGGACAAGCTAATACTTAACGAATACACGGTTTCCTACAGGCAGGCAAGGCAGCACCTACCAGTATTCCCGCCGGAAGAAATGCTTTTTGATTTTTCTTCTATATATATGCATGAAAAAAGCATCATGTTCCGCACGTTGGACACAATAGAAGAGAAGGGAAAGACAGAGGTAAGCGTAAACTGCGAAGTTTCCCAAAGCTTCTTTGGCAACATAAATTATTTTAAGGAACAATTGACGAGCCTCCAAAACGACGGCTGGCACATCTTTATCTTTGCAGACAACACAAACCAGTCACTACGCATAAAGGAAGTTGTAAAAGACTACCTGCAAGTGGAAGACAGGACTCTTTTCCCGGTACACGTAATTCCAGCCGCAATCACAGAAGGTTTTTCTGTTTCAGACGAAAAAATCCTCGTAATACAGCAGAACCAGATATTCGGAAACAAAAGGACAGCCCCAAAAGCGCTAAGAAAGGGAAAATCCAAGCCTATAGACACATTCGTAGAGCTTAACCCCGGAGACTATGTTGTTCACGTTAACTACGGAATAGGTCTTTTTAAGGGAATTGAGCGCGTAAAAGCTATGGGAACCGAGCGCGACTACATAAAGCTTGAATATGCCGGAGAAGAATTTGCATTCGTTCCAATAGAGCAGGTGAACATGGTTCAGCGCTACATAGGAAGCGAAAACGAAAAGCCCCGCCTAGACATGATTGGTTCCAAGAGCTGGAGCGCAAGAAAGGCAAAAGTTCAGCAAAAAGTAGAAGAAATTGCCCACAAGCTCATAGACCTCTATTCAAAGCGCACTGCATCCAGAGGCTATCCATTCCCAAAAGACGGAGAGTGGCAGGCAGCATTCGAAGCGGCATTCCCCTACGAAGACACCCCGGACCAGTTTGCCGCAACCCAGGACATAAAATCAGACATGGAAAAAGCAGTTCCAATGGACCGCCTTG
>JAGACC010000247.1 GCA_017614295.1 Treponema sp. | reverse complement strand
TTTTTAATTACCTAGTGCTTTACTAGGTATATTTTTATCTTAATATACATTCCCTATAATGTCAATAGGTTTTTATATTTTTTTTGGACGGCAGCATCTCTAAATACAATCATTCTTCTTGCAAACATTAATTCATCGTAGAACGGCTTTCCGGGGTTCCGCTTACGCTCCATTGCTGTCGCAACGCGTTCCGCGCCCCTCCAATCCGGCCTCATGCCTCGCGCTAATACCTTCTAATATAGCTACGACACAACCTTCTTCAAAAACTCCTCCAGATTACCGTCTATTGCCTGAAAGAATTCACTCTTTAAGTTTTCAATCTTTTTCATACGTTCAGGACTTTCGTTCAGGTCATTCTTAAAAAGCAGGTATGGCTCAACTTCAAGCGCACAAGCAATTTTTTCTATGAACGTCAATGACGGAAACCTTTTGCGAGTTTCGATTTGCCCTATATAAGAAGTGTCCGTGTCGCAGAGTTCAGAAAGCTTTTCCTGCGTTATATGCTTAGCCTTCCTGATTGCCTTCATATTGCTAATAAAAATGCCTTGTAAATCCATATAATATATTCTAATTGCTAACAAAATTTACGTTATTGGCTTTACGACTTTAAATTTCTATGTTATTATTAGCGTATAGCTAATAAAACTCCGTATGGGGCTTTGAATTTACCAAAACAAGGAGGATTTCGCTATGAAATCAATGAAGAACATTAAACCGGCGTATGCGGTACTGTTGGGGAAGGGGGTGTTTGTAGGAGGAATGTGGCAGTGCAAAAAATGTGGAAGAACGTATAATTCAGGCCCCAAATCAAAACCAAGCCCGCGAGCTTGCTGTCCATGTCCATCAACAGCAACAGGAAACCATATTTGGGTATACAGTTAATCAATGAAAACAGGAGAAACTCATATTTAAGCTTCTCCTTGTGGGGTAACAAAAACAATTCCACAAAGGGTAAGAGTTACGGAGGTACGATTTTGAACGAAAATTTTCTTACACAGAAACAAGTTAACGAATTCTTCGCTGCACAAGAAAGACGATTATTGACCTACTTAGCAAAATATGGGGTAAGGATTTCGGAGAAAGATATAAAGCAACAGGAAAAAGATTTCGCAAAAGAGCATGGTATGAATGCATCAGATTTGGGGTTTTGGAAGGCCTATAAGGATGCATTTTCTCAGAATGATTCCTGAATCACCCCATGACCGACCACCACATCCACATAGGCCAGTTCAACGAAATTTATTACGATGCGCTGGAGCTGTTTGAGCTTATTGAATCCACACAAGAAAAAACTGGCGTTACACAAATCCGCTACTCATCAACATCAAGCTGTAGGGACGATGCAGAGCTTAGGCTTGTGGAAGAAGAAATTGCCTATGCGCAAAGCTACGAGTCGGAAAAACTTATTGCAAAACCCTACCTTTGGTTTATCCCCCGGTATGCGGAACAAGGAATCAGCGTCAAAAATGCAACGTCAGCCTTTGACTACTGCGGAATAAAGCTGCATCCTGCAGGGCAGAAATGGGATGAGGAAAATGAGGTGCATGTAAAATCTTTGCATCAAATTTTTGCTTGGGCAGATGATAATGCAAAGTCAATATTGATTCACTGCGGAAGTCAAAAATGCGACCTTCCGGCAAGGTTCGAAAAGTTCTTTGCGGAGTACACAAACGCGCGTGTGGTTCTTGCACATTCAAATCCTGTTATGGAAACTGCCCTTATGGTAAACAGGTACAAGAATGTTTTTTGCGACACTGCCTGCATAGAAAGAAAAGATTTAAAAAAATTACTTACTCTGATAAATGACAATTCAAAGATATTGTTTGGTTCGGACTTTCCTGTTACGCATTATTTTTCCACACACCTTTTTAGGAAGAAATATTCTATGGAAGAAGAGTATGTTAAGGACTGCGGGATGTTTAAAGAATTTGTAGACCCTGAAACATTCTTCGTAGCAAGTGCGTGCGAAGAAGCGTAGCGTTCAGGGGGACGGGTAAGTAGTTACGGTTTAGAGTTGTCGGTTGTGCAAAAAAAGCCTACCCCCGATTGGAAGGGCGGGCGTAAACCCGTTGCCGGTGGTTAATTTTTGGCAAAGCTTTGCACTGTTTTAGAAAACGCAAGGCGTACTAACATGGTGGTTTCGACGGGCTCAACCACCGGTAATGGAGGCGATAGCCGAAACCCTGGAAAGCGGGTTTGCAGACAAAAGCTGGTCCAGAAAATTAAAATTCACCCGCCAATAATCGTTGCTATGTTTCCGTGCAGGTAGAGGCGAAGAAGTCCGCAAAGTACAAGATGAGCCGGATAGTAAATGTAGAAGAACCATTTCATAAAGCGCATGGAGCCGCGCTGACCGTTGTAATTTTTTATGAAGGGCCAGACGATGATTACCGCAAGCTGAATAAAGGCGTAAACTTTGTCTATGCAGAAGAACCAGACTAGTGCGTAGAGCAAAACCCATTTTTCCATGTGGAGGATTTGCTTGGTAAGGTTTCCGCGGTGAATGTAAATTTCCATGATTGCAAGGACTGCTATGCTTGACCAGTCGGCAGGGAATACGATTGCAGTAATGGCAAAAACAAGTGCCGTCTTTTGCCAAGACTTTAGAAATTCCGCGTCCAGAATGCAAAGCAGGACAACTCCCCATGCCAGTGCCCAGATAACGCTTGTCTGGTTAAAGACCGTTGTCCTAAAAGGAAGGAATGGAATTCCAAATGCAAAGTTGTATGCAAAGTGTGAGATGAATGCAAAGGCAAAAAGCCGCGCAATGTATTTTTTTACGTTGCGTGTGTGGGCGTAACCTTCCGCGCACATAAACCACATTGTTGGAGCCGTTAGCCTTCCAATTATGTGCAGAAGGATAATCCACCAGTCATAATTGTAGCCGGGCCAGATAACGCAGGTTAAGTGATCAATGGTCATCGCGATGATTGCAAAAAGTTTTAGCTGATTTCCCGTAAAGCCTTTCATTGCTTCATTCTAGCGCATTGCCTTTTAGCTAGCAAGATACCGCATTTACTTTTTTTTAGCCGTTACACTCTTGCCAAAACAAAAGAATTTTGAAAGAATTGTATTGGATTTTTGCATTCTTAGACTTGAATTCTATACTAACCAAATGAACCCTCCGCACGGATCAAGCTAAAAAGGATTGGCTCAAATCATAGCCGAAGCATAAGGAGAAAAGATGGCATGAACAAAAGAATTAAAGTAATAAACAAAAGAAAAATGCTTAAAGCGCAAAAGACATTGTATCTAGCTCTCATAAAAACTACCTCTATTAAAATTTATCAAATCAATAATAAATATGATAATAAAAATATAATTAATATTCTTAGATTA
>JAGACC010000246.1 GCA_017614295.1 Treponema sp. | reverse complement strand
TGCAATTTGTCCTGCAACACCAATCAGTGTAATGGAGCATTTGCTGCCTTTTGCAGACCTTGTTTTGGTTATGACTGTAAATCCCGGCTTTGGGGGACAAAAACTTATTCCTTATACGGTTCAAAAAGTTCGCGCTCTTGCCGATATACAAAGGGAGAAGGGGTATAAATTCCTTATTTCCGTAGACGGAGGCATAAATCCGTCCACAGTAAATTCGGTTTTGGAAGCGGGAACAGACATTGTCGTTTCCGGCTCCTCGTTTTTTTCGGGGGAATTAAAATGGGAAAGACAAATACCATCAGGACTTTCGCAGCCGTAGCGCTTTTTGCTTGCTTGCAGGCGCCATTACCGGCAGCAGAAAATGCATTTGCCAACAATAAAATAGAATCAAGGGAACAGGGACTTGAGGCTTTTAGGATAAAGGACTGGGCAAGTTCCATAGTCTTCCTAAGGCAGGCTGTCTCGGTTCCGGCATATTCAACGGCTAACACCTGGTACATGCTTATCATGAGCGAAATGTATGCGGGAGAATTTTCCGCTGCAGTAAACGACTGTGACAAATTCCTTGCAAACTTTAAGGGAGATCCGCTTTGCACAGCAGTCCAGTACCAGAAGGGCAGGGGCTTGCACTATCTTTCCAGAAATGACAGCGCTGTCCTTGTGCTTAGCGATTTTTGCCACGACAATCCGGATGATCCCATGTATGCTTCTGCAATTTATTGGATTGCGGAGTGTTTTTACGAAGACTGCGACTATGCCACGGCAGAACCTCTTTACGAGCGCGTAGTAAATGAATTCCCAACGGACTCAAAGGTTCCTGATGCAAAATTCCGCCTGGAAGAAATAAAGCAGTACGCCAGGGAAGAAAAACTCATGTATCTTTTAAAGATGACGGGAGAGGAATTCCTTAGCTCAAGGGAAAATTACGAAAGACAGCTTAGGGGATACCAGACCCAGGACATGGTAGGACTTAGAAGCCAGCTTGGGGATGCTCAGAAAAGGATAAAAGAACTGGAAAGCCAGTCTTCCAAGAGCGAACTGGAGGCAAGGCAGTCACGCGACCAGTCATACGGAAACGACCAGTATTCAAGCAAGGGTGTTGCGGACGAAGATCTTGCTGCATTAAAGGCAAAGGCTGCATTCCTTGAAAGAGTCCTGGAAAGAAAGGAATCAGAAAGCCAGAAGCGCCCGGAGTAGACCTATGAAGATTGCAAATTTCTTTAGAAAACCGCTCGCAAGAAGTACTCTGCTGCCACTTGTCCTACTAACGCTGCCGTTATTCCTCTTTGCAAAGGATGAACCAAGCTACAACGTGGACGACTACACAGGCTGGGCCTACAAAAAAGACTCATCTTTTTCCGTTTCGGAGGGTAAGCTAAAACTCTCCGTAAAGCAGGGAACGGGTTCATTCTGCATTTATGCCTTAAACGAAAAGGGAAGCGAAATCCCCCTTTTGTCTGCATACGATTCATTCAGCTCAAACCACTTTGGCGTAAGAATTGGAAAGCACGAATACAACCTTAACCGCGAATCCGGTGTGGTATGCCAGTCGCGCAGAACTCCATACGGTGCACAGCTTTCCTATACAATAAAGAAGCAGGGAATCGTAGTGGTTGACTTTACCTTTATGCCGTCAGATTCATCTTCTACGGTTGCAGACGTTCTCCGCGTAAGTGCCTATCTTGTTAACCTTGGAAAAAAGAAGCAGACATTCAGCTTTAAGGGCATGTTCGATACCGTCTTGGGAGAGCCTTCTGGAAACCACTTTATGACGGCAACAAACGACCACATAGGCAAGGAATTGCAGTTTGACTCAATGGATGAAGAAAAATGGATCTGCTCTAGCAACGGCGAAACATCGGTTCAGTTTTTGCTAAAGGGCAAGGGAATCACCCCGACACACGAGGTAACCCTTTCCAATAAAGACACCCTTTCTAAGAATTCATGGGTTCCATCCGTAAAGAATTCAAGAAGCTTCAATTCCGTTCTTTCTTACAACAATTCAGCCATTTGCGTAAACTGGCCTGAAATTCAGCTGGAAAAGAACGATTCAAAGGTAATAACCTTCTATATTTCCGTTGGAACAGATTCAAAAGCTCCAGCAGGTGATGAATTCCTTTCTGCATTGGAAGAAGGACGCACTGTTTTGCATGAATGTGAACCAAAAGACTTCTCCGACATGTTTGCAATGGATGAAGAGGAAATAAAGGTTAAGAAGCCACGCAAAGACGCCCTTGGAGCAAAGTGGTGGGTTGGAATGCCAAACATAGCCTCCTACTATGAAGAAGAAGAGGAGCTAGAAGAAGCAGAAGGTTCAGATGCTGCAGTGGCAAAGAATTCCGCAGCAGAAAAGTCTTCTATGGAAAGTGCCAAGGCCGCAAAAGAGTCTAAAGCTTCAAAAGGGGCAAAATCATCCTCAAATTCCAAGAAAAATGCTTCAAATTCCAAGGCTAAGGATGAACCAATTGTCATAACAGAGGAACAACTGGACACAAAATACATTCATAACCTTATCAACTACATAAAATCACTGGAAAATGACAGTGAACTTATTGACCAAGAAGAGTTAAATCGTTTAAATAAGGAGTTGGACGCAATTTTAGAAAAAATCCGGAGTATGAATTAATAATGAAGCGCACCGTATTGGACGAAGCAAGGACTCTTATGCGCAGGCGGAAATTCCACTATGCCATAACCCTTTTGGAATCACATTCTGCAAACTATAAGGGGAGCTTTGAATTTTATCTTGCACTCGGCACATCCTGTCTTTATGTAGGGGACGAGGGCAATGCTGTAAAATACTATGACCTTGCGCGCGAAATAAAGATTCAGAACACGGAACTTCTTTTGGGTCAGGCCGTAATTTTCTTGCGAAGGGGAGCTACAGAAAGAGCCATTGAGTACTACATGGAAGTGCTTAACATTTCCCCCGGCAACGAAACTGCACGCTCCGCAATGGAATTCATCAGGACCGTCAAAGACTATACGGACATCTGCAAGCTAAAGGACACGGGAGAGATTAAAAACTATTACCCGCCATTGGGATTCAACCCGGACTTGGTAAGAAACTGCGTTCTCTTGGGACTTCTTACGGGAATAGTTGCTTCCATATTCATTGTAACATGCAGTATAGCGTCTTCAAAAAAGAAACCCGATGTAGACGACTTTGACCCCATAGCCCTTACAAGCGACGAGCAGAAGAATGCTGTTCAGGATGATCTTGGCGGAAGCTATGTTGACGACTACATCTTGGACGACAAGCAGATAAACAAAAGCTACGAAGATGCAATAAAGCTCTTTAAGGCTAAGCGCGAAAATGCAGCCCTTGTGGAAATAAACCGCTTAACCTACAGCAACGCATCGTCTTCCATAAAGGTAAAAGCCTCCAACCTAAAGGAACAGCTCTTTAAGGATCCAAAGACCCACGCAGACCGCGACCCGGAATTTTCCACTTTGCGGGACAATTATTCCTGGGAAGAGGTTGTGGACAAAAATACCGGTGGCTTAAAGAATCTTTTCCGCGACTGCTATGTGGTTTGGGTTGGAAAGATTGCAAACATAGAAACTTCTCCCGACGGCAGCTGGAAGTGCACTCTTTTGGTCTACAACAAGGAATTCAACAAATTCTTTGGCTACCTGACCGTAAATTTTGACAGCGCACAGCCTTCCGTAAACGAGGAAAACCCGATCGCAATTCTTGGCCGGCTAAGACCAGAGGGCGGTAAGTTCTGCATGGACGGAAGGGTTGTGTTCCAGTCAATAAAAAACAGCGACCTTTACGAACTTTTGAACAAGCTTAATCTTTAGAATACAACTTGAATATTCTCTTTGAATTTGCTAAAATATCCCTGTTTAGGAATTTTTTTGGAAAATCCACAAAAAAAAATGCGCAAACAAGTCACTTTCTGTATTTTTTTGGATAAATATATAGTAGGGCGGTAAGATAAAAATTACCGTGCAAACTAATTTCTTGGAGGAATAAATTGGCAAAGGCTGCGGAAGAAAAGATGCCTGCAGAAATGGCGGACAAACTAAAGGCATTGGAGGCCGCAAGGCTTCAGATAGAAAAACAGTTCGGTTCAGGCTCACTTATGAAGCTTGGCACACAGACGGACATGACCAGCGTGGACGTAATACCATCCGGTTCCATCCTGCTGGACGAAGCTTTGGGTGTTGGTGGTTATCCGCGCGGAAGAATCATAGAAATGTATGGCCCGGAAAGCTCTGGTAAGACAACTCTTGCCCTTCATGCAGTGGCAGAGGCTCAGAAGCTCGGTGGAATTGCTGCCTTTATTGATGCAGAACATGCACTTGACCCAATCTATGCAAAGAACCTTGGCGTAAACATAGATGAACTTTGGGTTTCCCAGCCGGATACTGGTGAGCAGGCTCTTGAAATCTGCGAAAACCTTGTGCGTAGCGGTGCTGTGGACATAATCGTAATAGACTCCGTTGCAGCCCTTACTCCGCAGAAAGAAATCGAAGGCGAGATGGGAGATTCTGTAATGGGTCTTCAGGCACGCCTTATGAGCCAAGCCTTGCGCAAACTTACGGCTATAGTAGGAAAGAGCAAGTGTACGGTTGTATTCATTAACCAGATCCGTATGAAGATTGGTGTTATGTTCGGCAATCCGGAAACAACTACCGGTGGAAACGCCCTCAAGTTCTATTCATCCGTCCGCTTGGAAATACGCAGGATAGAGACTATCGACGGAAAGGGTGATGAAGAGGCTCTTGGTAACAGGGTACGCGTAAAGGTTGTAAAGAACAAGGTTGCACCTCCATTCCGCAAGGTTGAACTGGACATTTACTTTGGCCGCGGAGTTAATGCAAGCGCATCACTTTTGGATTCAGCGGTAAAGCATGGCCTTATAGACAAGAGGGGCGCATGGTATACCCGTGGAGACGAAAAAGTTGGTCAGGGTAAGGAAAATGCCGTTGCCTACATAGAAAACAACACGGATTACCGCATAGAGCTTGAACATACCCTTCGCGAAAAGATTTTTCCCGGACAGGTTCTCCGTACAAAAGAAGGTGAGGTTGTAACAGAAGACCAGATCCGTGAGTACGAAAAGCAGATGAAGGCAAAGGGAGTAGGTGTTCCCAATGCCCAAAAGGATGAATCTACCGACCAGGCTGCACAGGCTTCTGCTCCACAGGCTGCTGCAAGTGCTGCAGAAGGCGCAAAGGCAAAGACCAGAGGAAAGACCGCTGCAAAGGCAGACTCAAGCGTTCAGTCTCTTGCAATGGCCGCATCAGAAGACAAGCCTACACCGGAGGAGCTTTTCTAATGACTTATGTAGTGCTGGGACTTGGCTCAAACACTTATTACGGGCATCTTTCTTCTGTAGAGTTGCTCGCAAATGCCTGTACCCAGTTAGAGGACGTTTTAGAAGACATGAAAATTTCCTCTCTATACAAAAGTGCTCCCATGTACTATCTTGAGCAGGAAGAATTCTTCAACATGGCGGTTTCTGGTTTCTACAAAAAGGATGCCTTTAGCCTGCTTGAAGAAATTCACTCTATAGAAGCTATGTGGGGGCGTGACAGGTCAAAAGAAATCCGTAACGGTCCCCGGCCGCTGGACATAGACATAGAACTCTTCGGCAAAGAGAGAATATCGACGCCTACGCTTACGGTTCCACATGAGCGGCTGGAGGAAAGGGCTTTTGTCCTTGCACCCCTGCTTGAACTTTTGCCCCAAAATGCCGATGTAACAGTAGGCTCTCCTGATTTTTACAAGAAAAAGTTGGAAGAAGCCACAGTTCAGCATAAGCAGCAGATTGAAAAGGTTTTGGATTCCTCTGAATTTCTTGCTATGCTAAATGCGTACGGGGGATAATTTTATGGAAGGGAACGCAGTTCAGGATAACGTTGCATTGGAAAACGGAGAGGCAAAACCGTTTGGTGGAGGCCAGCATAAGTTTACAGCCGGTAAATTTGAAGGGCCGCTTGATTTGCTTTGGAGCCTTATCCGCGAAAACAAAATAAACGTCTATGACATTCCCATTGCGGAAATAACCGAGCAGTTCTTGGATTACCTTGACTATGCCGTAGAGACGGATCTTCAGGACCTTAGCGAATTCTATTCATGGGCAGCAAAGCTTGTATATATAAAAAGCCGTATGCTTTTGCCGGTAGAAGTCAAGTACGATGATGACGAGAGCATGGAAGACCCGCGCACCGAGCTTGTTGAACAGCTTATTGAATACCAGCGCTTTAAGAAGCTTTCGGAACTTATGGAAGAGCAGGAAGAGCAGAGCGAGTGGAGCTTTGAGCGCAAGAAGATAGAACGCATGCTTCCTTTTGAAGAAGACGAATCCCAGTGGCAGAAGATAGACACTTGGGCTCTTTTGCAGGACATGCAGAAGATTTTCCGTAACCTAACAAATGTAAACCAGGACGAGCGCATCTTGAACATGAGCGAAGACATTTCTCCCAACGAGAAGATTACGCTTATGAACGAGCTTCTTGACAAAAATGGCGAATGTATGTTTACTGATTTGATTACACGCCACGGCAACGAGCTGGATGTAATCTGTGCCTTTATAGCCATACTGGAAGCGGTAAAATTCAGAATGGCGGAAATTTGGCAAAATAAAATGTTTGGAGATATAAAAATATGCAGGAAGAAGCAGGCAGCGTAGAAGAGTCTTTGGATCAGACCTCTGACAAGACGGAGCCTACTGTTACGGAAGAGCAGCAAAAGAGCGCTCAAAAAAAATCATCCTCAAAAAAGAAAAAGAATTCTGTTCCCACGGTAGCGGAAGTTGTTGCTAACGAGACGGAAGAGCCTTCCGCAGAAGAAGTTCAGCAAAATGAAGAGCCGGTAGAGCCAAAAGAGTCGGTGGAGCAGAATGAACAAAAAGAAGCTGAAGAGCCGAATGAACCGGTAGAACAGAAAGATCAGGAAGCAGCAGAAGAGCAGAATGTTCCGGAAGAGCAGCCTTCCCCCAAGGTCGTTGTTGACGATGACAATCTTGATTTGGAAGAAAGGGCAGCGCTGGAGCAGAAGTATGCGGAGCTTAACCTTGACACGGAAACAGCCCTTGTAGAGACGGTTCTTTTCTTGGAAAGCGAGCCTCAGGCAGTTGAAAACCTTGCAAAGATAACACGCCTTTCGCAAGATGTCGTGGAAGAGTGCATTGGACGCCTAAAGGAAAAGTATTCCCAGCAGGATTCCGGCATAGAAGTTTCCCAGATAATCGGTGGCTGGATGCTTACCCCAAAAAAAGAATGCTTCGACTTTGTAAAGGAAAGGTACGGAAAGAAGAACGAGGGTAGGCTTAGCAAGGCTGCAATAGAAACACTTTCCATTATTGCCTACAGCCAGCCAATTACCCGCGCAGAAATAGAAAGCATAAGGCACGTAAATGCAGACAACATGATGCGTGTTCTTTTGGACAGAAAATTCATAAAGGAAGTTGGCAAGAAAGATATTCCTGGAAAGCCTGTCTTGTATGGAACTACAAACGAATTCCTGGAATTCTTCCATTTGCAGAGCATTGCGGATTTGCCGCAGCTGGACGAAAAAGAAAGCGAGAGGTTCGAACTTGCCCGTTAACGAAGAAAAAGAGAAAGATTCATACCGTCTTCAGCATTACATGGCAAAGGCGGGGGTTGCAAGCCGCAGGGCTAGTGAGCAGATTATACTTGCCGGCAGGGTTTCTGTTAATGGAGTTACCATAACGGAGCTTGGCACTAAGGTTGGCACAAAAGACAAGGTCTGTGTGGACGGAAAAGAGATTAAGCTGGAGACCGCCATGCGCTACGTTCTTTTGAATAAGCCGGCAGGTTACGTTTGTTCACTTGCAGACGAAAAGGGGCGCCCAGTTGCATCCGATTTGCTAAAAGATGCCTATAGCGAGCGTCTTTATAACGTTGGCCGCTTGGACATGTTCTCTTGCGGACTTATCATATTTACAAACGACGGTAATTTTGCCGCAAAGCTTTCCCATCCCTCCGCAGAGCTGGAAAAGGAATACATCGTAGACACAAGCCTTCCTCTGCCAAGAAGCCTAGCAGACGACTTTATGGACGGAATCCGCATTGACGGTGTATTCTACCGCTGCAAGGAAGCGGAAGAGCTTAATGCCAGACGCATGAGGATTGTCCTTGTGGAAGGAAAGAACCGCGAGATCCGCCGTGTCTTTGAATCCAGGGAAATAGGCATAAAAGCGCTAACAAGAATAAGAATTGGTTGCGTGGGTATAGAAGGACTCCAGTTTGGACAGTTCCGCGATCTTACCCAGAAGGAAGTGCAGGCTCTGTTAAAGCTTTGCACAAGCAAGGATTACTAGAAGGAGAAAGAAATGGTTGTTGCTATAGACGGACCTGCAGGAACAGGAAAAAGCACCGTTGCACATCAGGTTGCAAAGGATTTGGGACTTACATATTTGAACAGCGGCAGTTTTTACCGCGCACTTACGCTTTCTGCAATAGAGGCCGGCATTTCCCCGGATGATTCGGATGCTGTGCTTGAGCATGCAAAAAAGCAGAAGCTTGACTATGTTAACGCCCGCCTCATACTTAACGGAGTGGACGTAGACGACCAGCTTCACCAGGACAAGGTTGACTCTGCGGTAAGCAAGGTTTCTTCTATCGTAGAGCTTAGGCACCTGGTAAACGCAAGAATGCGCGAAATTGTCCAGGATTTAAGCATAATTTGCGAAGGCAGGGACATGACAACCGTAGTGTTCCCCAACGCCGAACACAAGTTTTTCTTGGACGCAAGCATAGACGTTCAGGCAAAAAGACGCTTTGACCAGGGGGTTAGCAATCTTACTTTGGAAGAAATCAAGGCCGCTATTATAAAAAGGGACGAAATGGACAGAAAAAAAGCTGAAGGATCCCTAAAAAAAGCACCGGATTCCTTTTATATTGACACATCAGACTTGACCATATCGCAGGTTTGTGAGATAATAGAGTCAAAAATAAACGCTTAATTAAGGGTTACGTATGAACGAGAAGGAAGTGGAAATGGATGGCGTAAAGGACTCAAACGACATTCACACACAATTGGAAGCATCTATCAATCAGATGGAGTCTGTTGAAAACGGTAACATCACAGGTACCGTTGTTGAAGTTAGAGACGATACAGTATTTGTAGACATCGGTCTCGGACGTGATGGTCAAATCCGCATTTCAGAATTCGGTGATGAAAGACCCAATGTAGGGGACAAGATTACCGTATTTCTTAAGAATCCGAGCGGAAGAGACGGTTTGCCGGAAGTTTCAAAGCTTAAGGCAGACGAGACACGCCTCTGGGAAGAATTCAAAAAAGCTTTCGACGATAAAACAGCAGTAGACGGAACAATCGCAGCAGTTACAAAGGGTGGCTACAAGGTTAATCTTGGTGGCGGAATCGAAGCATTCCTTCCTATTAGCCAGGCAGACAGCCAGAAGGTAGAGAAGGAAGAAAAGCTTATCGGCATTAAGGATAAGTTCTACATTGACCGCCTTTACAGCAACAGCAAGCGCAACGTTGTGGTTAACCGCCGCAAGTATCTTGAAGAAAAGATTGACAGGAACCGCGACAAGTTCTTTAACGAGATAAAGATTGGCGACTCCGTAAAGGGTACAGTAAAGTCATTCACAAGCTTCGGTGCATTCATCGACTTGGGTGGCTTCGACGGTTTGCTCCACATCAACGACATGAGCTGGGGCCATGTTACCCGTCCAAAGGATTTCGTAAAGAAGGGCCAGGAAATCGAGCTTAAGGTTATCCGCCTTGATCCAGAGGGAAAGAGAATCAACCTCTCCCTCAAGCACTTTACAGAAGATCCGTGGGTTCACTTTGAAGAAAAGTACCATGTTAACGATGTTGTTACTGGTAAAGTTACAAAGCTCACAGACTTTGGCGCATTCATTGAACTTGAAGAAGGCATTGAAGGCCTTGCACATATCTCTGAATTCTCTTGGACAAAGAAGGTTAACAAGCCTTCCGACATGGTAAAAGAGGGTGACGAAGTTAAGTGCATGATTTTGGGCTACGACATTCAGGCTGGCCGCGTTTCCCTTGGTCTTAAGCAGGTTACTGCAAATCCTTGGGATGCAATTGGCGACAAGTATCCTGTAGGCACAAAGCTCAACGGCAAAGTTGTAAAGATTACCAACTCAGGCGCATTTGTTCAGCTTGAAGAGGGAATCGACGCATTCCTTAGCGGCGAAGACTTGTCTTGGACAAAGAAAGTTAAGCACCCGGGCAGCGAGATTAAGGTTGACCAGGAACTTGACGTTGTCGTAACAGAATGTGATCCTTCAAACCGCAGAATCCGTGTTGGCGTAAAGCAGCTCACAGACAATCCTTGGAAGGAATTCGCATCAGAGTTCAAGCCGGGAAGCACACTTGAGGGAACTGTTTCCAGCATCACAGATTTCGGTATCTTTGTTAAGGCACCAAACGGAATCGAAGGTCTTGTAAACAAGGCAAACCTCAGCGAAGACCGCGACACTCCATTCGAAGAAGCTGTTAAGAAGTACAATGTAGGCGACAAGGTAAATGTTTACGTTGTTTCTATTGATGTGGAAAAGGGCAAGGTTGCATTCTCTGTAAAGGAATACAAGAAGGCTCAGGCTCGTGCCGAAATTTCACAGTACATGTCTTCTTCTAATGATGATGATGGTGCTTACACAATTGGAGACAGCCTTAAGAATCAGAAAGAAGACAAATAAATTAGTTTCGATGGGTGAGTGATGACAGGACAACTATTGTTCAGCGCAGAAAAAATAAAGTCACTCATCGAGATTAATACTAAGCTTAACTCTAATTATGCAGAACCAGACAAAGTGTTGGTTTACATTTTGGAATCAGCAATGTGTCTGGTTGAGTGCGAGTCTTCTTCGATTCTTCTTTTGAACCGGGAAGGCTCCGCTTTGCATTTTGCAGTTGCACTCGGACCAAAGGGTGCAGAAGCAAAAGACGTTCCTGTAGACACAAACAGTATTGCAGGCTGGGTCATAGCTAACAACCAGTCCGTAATAGTTGACGATGTTCCCGCCGATACCCGCTTTAACCGCGGTGTCCAAGACAAAACAAACTACATTACCAAGAACATGATAGCCACACCCATCCGCATAGGCAACGACTGTATTGGGGTGATTGAGCTTATAAATAAAGTAGACGGAAAAAAATTCACGGAAGACGATGTTTCCATTCTGGAGCTGGTAGGTATTCAGGCTGGAAATGCCTACAGAAATTCCCACTTCTACGTAAACACCAGAGAAAGCATAGATGCCTTGCAGGATACTGTAAGTCAGGGCAAGGATTTTCATACATTCATAGCAAAAAGCCCGATAATTCTTGACACAATAAAAGTAATAGAGGAAGCCTCCAAGGTAAATTCTTCCGTACTTATTTTGGGAGAGAGCGGTGTTGGAAAGGAACTCTTTGCGGAACAGCTGCACCTAAAAAGCCCGCGCAGGGAAAAGCCCTTTGTCCGCGTTAGCTGTGCGGCACTTTCTCCTTCAATTCTGGAAAGCGAACTTTTTGGCCATGTTAAGGGAGCCTATACAAACGCAATTAATGCCCAGAAGGGACGCTTTGAAGTTGCAGACGGCGGTACCCTCTTTTTGGACGAGATAGGAGAAATGCCCCTGGAACTGCAGGCAAAGCTTTTGCGCGTAATTCAGGAAAGGAAATTCGAGAAGGTTGGTTCAAGCGAAACAGTGTCTGTTGACGTCCGCATAATAGCCGCAACAAACAGGGATCTTGAGTCCATGATTCAGGCTGGAAAGTTTAGGGCAGACCTCTACTACCGTCTTAACGTTCTTCCGCTTAACATTCCTCCGCTAAGGCAGAGAAAGGATGACATTGAGCCTCTTGCATATTTCTTCCTGCAAAAATACAGTTCGGAAACAAAAAAGCCATTCGTTGACTTTTCCACCCCGGCAATAAAGGCTTTGTATTCATACCCATGGCCGGGTAACGTCCGTGAGCTTGAAAATACAATAGAAAGAGCATGCATACTGGGTAACCCTCCCTACATAAATCTTGAGGACTTTAGGCTGAATGTGGCTTTTCCTCCGGTACAGGGGCACGAAGCAGACTGTATGCAAAGCTGCGTACACGAATCCCTTTCTGCAGAAGACAAGAGCCTTAAGAATGCAGTAAATGAATTTAAGAAGCGCTATGTTAAGGCCATACTTGAGCAGAACGACTGGAACCAGACAAAATCCGCAAAAGTTTTGGGAATTCAGCGCACTTATGTTTCTAAACTGCTTACTGAACTTGAAATAAAAAAACAAATGTGATATAGTTGTTCAACTTATTTGGAGAATTTGAAATGTCTAATGTTCTTACAATGGAAAAAAAACGCAAGGAAAGTGCTGGAGAAAAGGTTGACGGTTTTCTTACCCGTAACCGTGTAGTTATTCTTTCGGTTTTCCTTGTAGCTGTAGTTGCTGCTATTGCGGCAGGTCTCTATTTTGGTCTAAGGCAGTCTTCTTTTAAGAAGGGTCTCGCCGCTATTGATTCAATTGAATATACCTTTACAAAGGACATTGATTCCGCAGATGCACCTGCTCTTGTAGAAAGACAGAATGCAGCAATGAAGGCTTTGGAACCATACCTTGCAAAGAAAAACATCGTCGGTGTAAGGGCAAACATGCTCGCCGCCGAAATTTCATACGAAAAGAAAGATTTTTCTACAAGCCTTGGTTATTGGCTTGCCGCCATTGACTGCCAGAAGAACACTTACGTTCAGCCGGTATGCTACTTTAATGCGGCATCCTGCAGCGAAGAGCTTAACAACAATGATGATGCAGCAAAGTATTATGACCTTGCCGCTAATTCAAAGGAATTCCTTCTTTCCAGCCACGCACTCTTTAACTTTGCCCGCGTAAAGGAAGCTTCCGGAGACAACAGCGCTGCTGCAGTTGCATACAAAAAGCTTGTGGATGAATATCCTTACGACAACTGGGCCAGCCTTGCTCAGAGCCGTCTTGTTACGCTAAAGGCAGAAGGTCTTATTGAATAGTATCGTTTTTGCAAAGCGGTTAAAATATTGGGTCGCATTCGCATTCCTGCTTTTGCTGGAGTCGTGCGGCCTTGATACTTTCTACTACCTTGACCCTCCCATTACGGACGGTAATACTCCCTACTATAATACGGAAGATGGTGTTAAAAAGTACTTCTGTTTTATTACAAATGAAGACAGTTCTTTGGGAGACAATGACCAGTATTTTTCTTCTTCTTCGGAACTTGTATTTTTGGGAACCGAAGTCTACTATAAAATCTACAACAACTATTCAACAATGCTGAGTGCGGAAAATGCCATAGACTCGCTAAATTCCAGCTCTTCAAACTATGCCGCCGCAGCAGAAAACCTTATAGAATCCCGTGGCTACAAACCATTAAAATTTAGCAGTGGTAGTTTTGTTCCCCTTGTGGAAGCAGGCTCTTCCCCCAACAACCGCCATGTTTACATAAGGCTTAGTGATCTTAGCAAAAGCAATACTGAAGTAGACTTCCAGCAGGGCATTTGTATCTCGAACCAGAAAATGGACAAGTATTATCCCGCCAATGCCCTTATGCACAACGGACATCATGTAATGCCCCGCCGCTACATAAATTCCAACTACGGCTTTAATTTTGGTCAGGACGACAATAACCC
This sequence comes from Treponema sp., assembly GCA_017614295.1. GTDB lineage: Bacteria > Spirochaetota > Spirochaetia > Treponematales > Treponemataceae > Treponema_D. Next base: position 472 of record JAGACC010000246.1, on the reverse strand, counting down.
CCTTCCAAAAAACGGAGATGCGGACGTTACTTATTCAAGCTCTTCTTCGGAAAGCGGCAGCTGGTACGTGGACATGTATGCAGTTTCCGTAGGCCGCGACACTTCCTATTCAACCTCTTACAGCAAGGTTCTTTTTCTTGGCTCGGTAAAAATTTCCGAAAGCGACTACGACGATTAGCAAAAAACTTTTAGCGTAATCTGTCCAACTTTTTCTAAGCAAAAAACAAAAAAGCCTACGCCGCCGTGGAACCCCGGAGTTGCCTTTAGGCAATGAGCGGTAGCGAAGGGTGGAAGGGCGGTGGCGCAAAGCAATATACAGCCGGATTAGCCAAAGGGTAAAAGGGTAGAGCGGTAAAAATTCCGTCCAAAAAAAATGTATTTATCCCCCCTTGAATAAATTTAGATTTTGTGTAATAATAGTTTGCATTACGGCGCTTTAGCTCAGCTGGATTAGAGCATCTGCCTTCTAAGC
>JAGACC010000245.1 GCA_017614295.1 Treponema sp. | reverse complement strand
GAAGTGCCGGAGTCTGGCTTTAGGATTCCAGCCAGTATGGAAAGCAGGGTTGATTTTCCGGTACCGTTTGTTCCCAGTATGCCAACGCATTTTCCGTCTGCGGCAGAAAAGGATGCATCGGAGAGGACTTGTTTTTTCTTATAAGACTTACTGATGTGAGCAACTTCCAACATAACCCGATGATTTTAGCGTTTTTGCTTGTTTTTTGCAATTCATGGTGGAGCAACAAGGAAATCAGGTTTGGGCTTCACTACCAGGAAAATCTTCGGAGGCGGGTCCCAGTAACGGAAAAAATCAAGGAATCCTCCCTAAAGGGTCCCTCCTTGCTTTTTTCCTACGTCCCACCTCCAAAGATTTTCCTTCTCGTTGCGCCCAAACCTGATTTCCAGCTGCTTTGCATAAGAATTTAATTAGGGTTTTTCTTGCCAAATGGTAAAAAGCGCATGGATGCGCGGCTTAGCAGCCTGCAGAACTGCCATGCAGTTCTGCAATACCTGGGAAAATCCACGGACGGATTTTTCCAGGTCGTACGCCGCTATGGAGCCCCGACAGTACCGCGCTAGCGGTATGAGCCGAATAGGCGAAGGGCGGAACAGCGGTGGCGCAGAGGCATGGACGGTCGAGTTAGTCAAGGAATAATATGGTAGAACAATTAGGACTTCGTCCATAAAATTACCGTCCAGAAGAGTAGTATTCAAAGAATCATGCGGTTGATTGCGGTTTTTAACCAAAGGCTGAAAAAGGCAAGAAAAATCTAGCGTTATGTTGATTTTTTGGCAAATTTGAATTACATTCTTATTACTTTTATTTTTCAAGGAGTTTTTATGAAAAAAATTGAATTTACAGGAGCTGCCCTTGCGCTTTTTGCATCTGGTTTGCTTCTGGCAGGCTGCGGAAATTCTTCCAAGGCAAACAAAATGGAGCCTGCAGAATACTATAGCTATATTGAGAACAAGTCTATAGAAGAAGGTTTAAAATCCACAAAGTCTTCCATTTCTTATGAAGACGGTTTCTCTGGCGACTTTGATCTTAAGCTTTCTCTTCTTAAGGAAGGAAAGGCCCTTATTAAGACTTACATGGGTGCAATGGCTGGTTCCGGTGCTCCAACAGACATGGACTGGCTTGATTCTGTTAGCGTTAACGGAAACGTTGCCGTAAACAAGGGTGCTATGTCTGCAAAGATGTCTGGCAGCGTAAACAGTGCAAAGATCAACTTTGATGCAGTAATGAACGAAGAGTCTGCATGCCTCCGCGTTCCAGAGCTTAACAAGAGCTTTATTTCCCTTCCATCAAGCTTTCTTGGCGGAATGTCCGGCCTTGATGTTGGCGCAGTTGTAAAGAGCTACACAGACTACCTTACATCAATCCCAAGCTATGCGGAAATTGCTTCTGAAGTTAACAAATACAAGGATGCATACCTTAAATATGCAAAAGATGTTTCAAAGAACACATCAAATGTTACAAAGAGCGGCAGTTCACAGGAATTTACAGTTCTTACAGTAAACTTTGAGGGCGAAAACGCAGAAAAAATGGTTAAGGAAATCCTTACTTTGGTAAAGGATGATGAATGCATAAAGAAATTCCTCCAGAGCATGGAAAATTTCCAGCGCACAGTAAATTCTTACAATTCAAATGCACCTTTCTCTTATTCAAAATTTGCAGAGGGTGTAGAATCCCTCTTGGATGACCTTGACGAATACGGTCTTGGCGACTTCTCCAACTTTAAGATGGACGTTTTTGTTAACTCAAAGGACGAAATCTGCGGTAGGGCATTCAGATTGGCAGACACAGAGATGGGTTCATACGTTCTTACAAGGGACGGCAAGAAGTTTGGCTTTGACCTTTCTGCAAACATTGGCGGAAGCAAGATGAGCATTGTTGGAGACGGTACATGCAAGGGTAACCTCTACACAGGCGAATACACATTGTCTGAAGGTTCAAACGAAATCCAGAAGTTCACTCTTGAAAACTTTGACGCTGGTGCTGCAAAGAAGGGTATTCTTAAGGGTACACTCAAGTTTACTCCTCCTCAGTTTGCCGCATACCAGGTTGCTCTCGACGTTAACTACGGCGATTCTGCAGCAAAGTACGGACTTTCTGTTCTCCAGGATTCAAAGAAGCTTGCAACTCTTGACTACAACACAAAGATTTCCAAGGGTTCTGCAATAAAGCTTCCGTCTGACGCTGTAAAGGTAGAAGGCGAAGAAGACATCCAGAAGTACGTAAAGGCACTCAAATTTGACGAACTTAACAAGATTATCAAGAAAGTTGGCATGCCAAAGGAATACGAAGACCAGCTTACGGGTACTGTAGACGGTTTGTCAAAGCAGTTTGCTGAATAATTGAAGACTATAAGTCTTAGCTGACTTTAGTTGGCTTTAGGCGGGGTTCTGAATCGGCCGGATGGTGCGGTTTGGGGCCCCGTTTTTTTGTTCCCGGACAATTTTTTCTGTGTTCCTGGGGAGATTCTGGCAAAAAATACGCATGTTACCAGGGGAAAAAAGCAATTTTTCTTGGATTTTTTAAGCAAAAACCTCCAATTTTTAGCTAACCATACCCCTTTTGGACAGCATCTGAATAAAAAAAAGCAAAAAAAAATCATCTGTACCCATAAAATCAAAAAAGAACGCATGGTATTCAATCTAAAAAAAAACAAATTTTTTTTGGCACCAAAAAATGCCGTTTTCTTGCACCAAATAAGGCTTTCCACCCCTTTTTTACCCTAAAAAACTCTATTTTGGCACATTGACTTAAACCGCTACGGATAGTAGACTAATACTAGTTAAACACCACATCTAGGGCAGAGGGGAAATAACAACAACTACAAAGGGCTAAAAGGCCAGGCGAAAACCCAGGCTAAAACGCCCAATCTCATAAAGTAAGACTGGAGTGTGTAAGTTTCTATGAAAATAATAAAGCGCAGCGGCTCGGAAGTCCTTTTTGACAGGGAAAAAATCGTACTCGCAATACGCAAGGCAAACAACCGCAAGGATGTAAACGAAAAAGAACGCCTTACCGAAGCACAGATAAATTCAATAGTAGACGACATTGAAATTGAATGTCACAAAAGCGGCCATGCACTGAGCGTAGAAAACATTCAGGACCTCGTTGAAGACGGAATCATGCAGAACGGAGCCTTTAAGGTGGCAAAGCTCTACATAACCTACCGCTATCTCCACAACCTGCAAAGAAATACGACAGATGAGCAGATCCTAAGCCTTCTGGAAGAAAACAACGAGGAAGTAAAGCAGGAAAACTCCAACAAGAACCCAACCGTTGTTTCCGTACAGCGCGACTATATGGCCGGAGAAGTAAGCAAAGACATAACCCGCCGCTTCCTCTTGGACGAAGACATAGCCATTGCCCACGACCAGGGACTCATCCACTTCCACGACGCAGACTATTTTGCCCAGCACATGCACAACTGCGACCTTGTTAACCTGGAAGACATGCTCCAGAACGGAACAGTAATCAGCGGCACAAAAATTGACCGTCCGCACTCATTCTCCACGGCATGCAACATAGCAACACAGATTATCGCACAGGTTGCATCTTGCCAGTACGGCGGACAGAGCATCTCCCTAGCCCACCTAGCACCATTCGTTCAGGTTAGCAGGGAAAAGATTCAGAAAGACATCCGCGACACAATGGCAGAGACAGGCATAACAGTAGACGAACAGCAGTTCAAGTACATGGTGGAACGCCGCCTCCGCTCAGAAATAACCAAGGGTGTACAGACAATACAGTACCAGGTAATTACACTTATGACCACCAACGGACAGGCTCCTTTCGTAACTGTATTCATGTACCTTAACGAAGCAAAGACCGAGCAGGAAAAAGCAGACCTTGCAATCATAATCGAAGAAGTCTTAAAGCAGCGCTACCAGGGAGTTAAAAACGAAAAGGGTGCCTGGATAACACCAGCCTTCCCCAAGCTCATCTACGTACTGGAAAACGACAACATAGAGCCCAATTCCAAGTATTACTACCTAACAGAACTCGCCGCCCGCTGCACAGCCCGCCGCATGGTTCCGGACTACATCTCCGAAAAGATGATGTTCAGCATGAAGGTGGACGGCAACGGAGAAGGCAACTGCTACCCCTGCATGGGATGCCGCTCATTCCTTACCCCGGACAAAACAGGCAACGGTTACGCAAACATAGCAAACGCACGCAACTGGCAGCCCGGAGTTTCCAAGTATTACGGCCGCTTTAACCAGGGAGTAGTAACGCTAAACCTTGTGGATGTGGCATGCTCATCCTACCGCGACATGGACAAATTCTGGCAGATATTGGACGAAAGGCTTGAACTCTGCCACCGCGCCCTTCAAATCCGCCATGAACGCCTTATGGGAACAAAAAGCGATGCAGCCCCAATCCTTTGGCAGAACGGTGCACTTGCCCGCCTAGAAAAAGGAGAAACAATAGACAAGCTGCTCTTTGGAGGCTACTCAACAATAAGCCTCGGTTATGCAGGACTCTGTGAATGTGTACGCTACATGACAGGAGCTTCCCACACATCAGAAGAAGGAAAACCCTTTGCACTAAAAGTAATGCACGCCTTAAACGATGCCTGCGCCAAGTGGAAGGAAGCAGAAAACATAGACTACTCCCTCTACGGAACGCCGCTCGAAAGCACAACCTACAAGTTTGCAAAGTGCCTCAAGAACCGCTTCGGAATCATCCCCGGAGTAACTGACAAAAACTACATCACAAACAGCTACCACGTAAACGTAACGGAAAAAATCGACGCCTTTACCAAGCTAACCTTTGAAAGCGAATTCCAAAAGCTAAGCCCGGGTGGAGCCGTAAGCTACGTAGAAGTGCCAAACATGGAAGGCAACATCCCAGCCGTAATGACATTGCTAAAGCACATCTACAACAACATAATGTACGCAGAACTCAACACCAAGAGCGACTACTGCCAGAAATGCGGCTACACAGGCGAAATAAACATCGTCAACGACAGCGAAGGAAAGCTCGTCTGGGAATGCCCCAACTGCGGAAACCGCGATCAAAGCACCATGAACGTTGCCCGCCGCACCTGCGGTTACATAGGCACCCAGTACTGGAATCAAGGCCGCACTCAGGAAATAAAAGAGAGGGTCTTGCACCTCTAGGCTTTTGTCTTCTGAATTTTCCTAATCTGGAGCGTACTTGTTGGTAAAACTGTGTCCGGTCCTTCGGAACCGGCCAGACCATGCAATTTCTACTACCCTAAAACCGATAGCGCCACGGATGGCGCGTTAAATCTTAGCAAAATGGCTGGTGAGTTTTCGCAGAAAACTCACGGGTAGAAATTGCATGGAGGCAATTTCTACCCGCTTTCCAGGGTTCCGGCTCCCGCCTCCATTGCCTAACGGCAACCGCTGCGCGGCCCTTCCAATCGGGGCTAGGCTGGTGGGCAAGAAACACGCAAAGATACACTGGTTAATTAAACAAGAGATTCCCATGAAGAAACAAATATCCTTCATATTTTTACTTGCCGCCTGCATAGCCATTTTTGCGCAAACAAAAGAAAGCCTTTTGGACCAATTAAGACATTTAAACACTTTTGAAAATGAACACATTGGCGATCAAGGCCAAAAATCCGAGCTCTATGCAGCCGCCCAAGAGCTGGTAAACCTTTGTAGCGGCAAGGAACTGCTCGAACTGCTGAACGACACAAGCCCGGTAGTAAAATGCTACACCGCATTTTTTATTCAAGACAAAAACATAGAAGCAGACTGGTACAAAATCTTACTAAAAGAAAGCAGCGATTATGAAGAAGTTTGGTTCATGAACTACGACCTTATATATACTGTGCTGGCAGGAGATTATTTTTTTAAAACCCTCTTCGATAAAAAACTAACAAAGGATGAGCAGGACAAAATCAGACTTGAGCTAATCAAAAATCAGTCAAAACTAGACTTTGCACAAAAAATACTTCATGGCCAAGAAAAATCCAAAGAATTGTATGAAGCCACGAGGAAATGGGCTTTAACAGGAAATGCGGATGCAATTTTTTCCCTTGCAAAATATAAAAAAGAGCAAGACCTGCACTTAATAGAATTGCTAAAAGACAAAAACATGAGCCTCTTTTTTAGAGCCGGCCTGTATAATTTAAGCGCTTCCCAAAAGCCTTTCCTAAGGGAATATATGATTTCCATAATGCCAGAAAAAAACAGGAAATCTGAATGGAAAGATTTTTACAAACTAATCGCTGCCTACCATGACGGCTTTAGCAAAGAAATTTTTAACATGGCTTTTTCCAATAAAGTTGACAAAGACATTAAGATGTATCATTTGGAATCTATTTATGAAGCAATAAAAGGCTACCAAGACGGTTTTTATGATGATTATCTAAAGACTCTCCAGACTAAATATAATTTTGCTGATGACCAGGTCATTGATTATCTTCGTAAAGTAGAAGGTGCCCGCCCAATTCTCCCATACGTGATACTGAACTTATTACTATTTATTTTGTATAAGTTTACAAAAAAACTAAAAACCATGCATAGAATAATTTCAATTGTTGACAATCTTCTATTTGTGCTTATTTTGGGATACGGTTTTTACATAACAAATCCCTTGCTGGTAATTTTACTTCCCTGCGTATTGCTGGTGGCCTATCCAATTTCTTGGGGGCTCAACAGGGAACTAACAGACGAGGAACTTGCCTCCCTTGTAACGCTGCAAAGCCCTTTCCCCCTTAAAAAAGAAAATAGAATAAAGGCAAAAGTCGGATTCGCCCACTTTGCATTTTTTCCATTTTACTACCTGCTGGACAGCTGGAGCAAGGCATAAGAAAAGTTTTGCTAGCTACGCTCACTACCGACTTTCTGCGAAACTCGCGCATTTTAATGCTAATACCAATCCAATATTGGGGCGTTGCGGGGCTTTGCAAAGGAATTGCCGCTCGAAGCTTCGCTGCGAATACCGCAGAGGGGGTAGCGGAAAAGGCAACAAAGCGGAGCAAATGACGGAAGCGGCTCTTTGTAAAAAATGTATTTTGTATTGGGACAGACCCTGAAACTCGTTCAGGGTGCCGGTCGTTCGCTTAGTGAACTTGCCGCTTTTGGCATTTGTGGAGCGACTTGCCTTTGCAGCGAGGGGGAACTCGCAGCAAAGCTTCAAGAGGACTTACCCCTCTTCCGACAAATCTTCCCCATTCTTGATTTTTGCCGCATCCAAAAAGCCCATGCTGTAGATTGTAGTTCTGTTTCGTCCGTGCTGCTTTGAATAGTAAAGAGCCTTGTCCGCCTTCTTAAAGACATAATTTGGTGTAACACCCTTAATATCGTGTATAAGGCAACCGCCCACGCTTATGGTAATAGAAAGCTTCTGGTCCTTCTCGTAAAGAACAATGTCCTTAACCGCAAGACGGATTCGCTCTGCAATAGACCAAAGGCTGCTGTCGTCACATTCCGTAAGCAAAATGGAAAATTCCTCTCCGCCAAAACGCGCAACACAGTCGTTTTCCCTAACAATCTTCTTTAGAGTCTTTGCAAGTGCAACAAGAACCTTGTCTCCGCACAAATGCCCGTAGGTATCGTTAAAATGCTTAAAAAAGTCTATGTCTATTATAAGCATTCCTGAATGGCGGTTATAGCGTCTAAGGTTACTGATAGCCTCTTCCATTCGGGTAAGGAAAAAGTCGTAAGTAAAAAGCCCGGTCTTTGGTTCGGTAATGCTTATCTCGTAGTGCAGGCCGTTCTGCATAGTCACCGCAAGAACAGAAAACATTCTGTGTATATAGAACATTTCGTTAGCAGAAAAACCGCTGCCGTCATTCTTTACGCTTATATAAATTATTGCATAAACACCGCCAATACCCAAAAGCGGAATAACCAGTGCCGGCTTTAGCTTTAAAAAATCATCAGAAAAAGTATTGGGCGGAAGCTCGTGAACCAAGTTTCCAAAAGGAACTGCATATCCGTTTACCGTCGTGTTTGCAAGATTGTCAAAATATTCCTCCAAAATATAAAAATACTTTGAATCCAGGCTCTTGTTCACCTTCTTTAGGTCGGAATAATAGAACTGCCTAAGGCCGTTTTTGCGCGGAGGCTTTATCATAAAAACAAGAGTTTCCGGCACAAAATAATCGTTCAACTTGCTTATCAAAAAGTCAATCATTGAATCGACTTGGGTATAAGAAACCAACTGAGAAATATCTGCTATTGCCCTGTTCAGTTCCCTAGCCTCATTCTTCAAGTCCTCAATCCTGAACCACAGAGCTGCCTCGCTAAGCCGAACATCCCGGCCGCTGCCTTTCTGTTGAATCTCGCTCACAAATCCATTATACCACACAATTCCCAAAAAACACACAATCTTTTTTACATTTTTTTGGAGCCGCATTTATGGTTAAACTGTGCCCTCCACTCCGTGCCGGCCAGACCTTGGCATTTTATCCCGCTTTCCAGGGTTCCGCGGGTCCCTTCCCGCTCCATTGCCTAGCGGCAACCCGCCTGCGGCGGGCCCTTCCAATCGGGGCTAGGCTTGATTTC
>JAGACC010000244.1 GCA_017614295.1 Treponema sp. | reverse complement strand
TTTGTCTGGCTTTCAAAAACAGGATCCTTTATCTTTACCAAAAGTGCGGCGGTTAGTCCCTCGCGTACATCCTCTGCCTTGTAGCTTGTTCCGTAGAATTCGTTCAGGCTTTTGACAAGGCCTTCCTTGAATGCGTTGAGGTGAGTTCCTCCGTCTGCGGTGTACTGACCGTTTACAAAAGAGAAATATGTCTCGCCGTATGCGTTTGTATGTGTGAAGGCGAACTTAAGGTGCTCGCCCTGATAGCTTCCGATGGGGTAGAGGCTTGTGTCCTCAATCTCCTTGTTCAGGAGGTCAAAAAGACCGTTCTCGCTCTTGAAGTCCTGGCCGTTAAGTCGGAGTGTAAGGCCTGTGTTGAGGTAGGCATAATTCCACATCCTCTTCTCTACAAATTCCATGTTGAATTTATATTTGCCAAAGACAGTTGCGTCCGGTTCAAATTCAAAATATGTACCGTCCGGCTGCTTTACTTTAAGCTTGCCTGTTTTCTGTGACTTAAGCTTGCCCTGCTCGAAGATGGCCTCAGTGCATTCACCCTTGCGTACTGAGACAACACGGAAATATGATGAAAGGGCGTTTACTGCCTTGGTACCGACACCGTTCATTCCAACAGAAAACTGGAATACATCGTCGTTGTATTTTGCACCTGTGTTTATCTCGCTGACACATTCAACTACCTTGCCCAAAGGAATACCGCGGCCATAATCACGGACCTTTACACGGTTGTCCTTGACCTCAACGTCTATGCGCTTACCGTAGCCCATAAGGAATTCATCCACGGCATTGTCTATTACTTCCTTTAAAAGAACATAAATACCGTCGTTCTGGTTTGAACCGTCGCCAAGCCGCCCAATGTACATACCGCTTCTAAGCCTAATATGCTCAAGAGCGTCAAGGTGCTTTATCTGGCTTTCATCGTAAACCTTGGATTTTTTTGCAGCAGGCAAAGCAGGAGCCACAGCCGTTTTTGCAGAAGAAACTGCTTTAGAAGACTCAGCCGTTTTTGCAGAAGCCACCGCTTTAGAAGCAGCCGCCTTTTCCGCAGCCATAGCCTTTGCAGAAGAAGCCCCCCTCTTTGCTGGAGCCACCTTTGCAGATGCAGCAGCAGAAGCAGCACCACGCTTTGCAGAAGACGCTTCCTTAGAAGGAGATTCAGCCTTCTTTTTCAAAGCCGCACTTTTATTTGAAGATTCTTTCTTTACGCTAGATTTTTTACCGGCAGACACCTTTGCCGAAGCCACCTTCTTTGCAGAAGAAGCCTTTGATGTCTTAGATGCCGTCTTACTATTTTTATTTCCACCCATAAAACCATTATACTAGCAGAAAAAAAAATGGTCAAGTTTCTAAAAAAACTACTTTTCCCCTATTCCTTCCAAGAAAAGAAGAACGACTTAAGCTTCCTTGGCCCCAAAGTTTTCTTGTCCGTCCGCAAAAGATCGTCCCAGGGAACATCCTTCCTCTCCGCCTTAGACATTCCGGGGTTAACCTCGTACCAGTCATACTTGTAAAGCAGAAGCCTGAGCGCATTTGTATTGCAGAGCATCATTCCGTTAAAGCTACAGACAAGCCCAATGGAAAAAATAGAAACCGCAATGTTCAAAAGCCCAAGAAGCCCCAACTTAATGGAAAGCCAGGTGTTGTCAAAAAAGAGGATATAGGATTTTTTTATGCACTTAGAAAAATTGTTGCCCATAAGATTCCTTACCGGAATAAACCACTGCAAGGCAAGAACCGTTATAAGGACAAACCAAAAGATAACGCTCAAAAAGACAAGCCCAATCAAGCTGCCTTGTGAACCGTCCGAAGGAATCCACATGTTAAAATAGAATGGAATGCTTATAAAAGAAACAGCCGCCACAAGACAAACAAAAAGCCCAAACTGCAAGCCAATCTTTATGCTGGGAACAATATTGCCCGCAAACTTAGCAAGCTTTGCACTACCAAAATTTGCAACATCAGCCGCATTCTTCCCCTCCGCAAAAACAAGCACGCAAAGAAGACAGGTACCAAGCACCAGCGGAATAAAAGAAACTAAAATCCTGTAGTTTGGTTCAACAAGCGGACTCCTTGCCAAAAAGAAAAACAAAAAGGCAAAAGACAGTACAATAACCAAATCTATTAAATTAACAACAAAAAAATGAAAAAAATTATCCCAAAGGTCGCAAAAATTTTTTTTAAACAAAAAACCGAACATTCTTCTATTTTACCCTATTGCATTTATTTTTTCAACACTTAGGATTTTTATATTCTGGACGGTACCCTTTTCCGCTCTACCATCCGCTCCATGGCTAACTCGACACCCATGCATCTGCGTCACCGCCGTTCCACCCTTCGCTAACGCTCATACCGTCCTTACGGCCGGTACTAAAGGGGTTCCATGGCGGCGTAGGTTTTTACTACCATACCTCAGCTGCCACTTACTCCATATCTTTTACCTCCTATTCCTCTAAAAGCCATCCGCAGCGAATTTATTTCATCACGCAGGGATTTTGCTAGACCAAACAAAAAAATAGTTCTACAATAGGGCTATGGAATATTCTACAGATTTTGTGCTGGCGCTTATTTCCCGCATCCATACAAAGAGTGCGGAATTTACAAACTCGCGTCTTCCCCAGGAAAAGGGGCTTGTGTCTTCCCACGGCTTTATTCTTTTCCAGCTTGCAGAAAAAGAAAAACTCACCATGAAGGATATTGCTTCCATAATAAACCGCGACAAGTCTACCACTACGGTGCTAATAAAAAAGCTTTTGGACAAGGGTCTGGTAAAGCAGGAAACTTCAAGCGACGACAAGCGCATAAAATACATAACCCTAACCGCCAAGGGCAAAAAGCTAAACTCGCTTACATCTTCAATCTCCAAGGACCTTCTGGACGTATGCTACCAGGGCTTTTCGCAGCAGGAAAAAGAAACCCTTCTTTCACTTCTTTGCAGGCTGAACGGAAACATAGAAGATTCCCTAAAAGCCACACCTTGACTTTAGTTTTACATAAAACTATATTTGTATTCGAGGTGCAAAAAAATGAAATTCAAAACCAATACAAAAAATTCTATATATACATTCATGATGGCAGCAGCAATGGCAACCTTAGCACTTTTCCCATCATGCTCAAAAAAGGAAGGGGCAAAAAAAGACATATCCGTTGCGGTCTTTATTCCTGGAATAATAGCAGATTCCCCAACATACGCCCACGTTGCAGAAGGTGTAACTCAAGCGGTGGAAAATTACAATTCCAGCGGAGAAGATTCAAAATCTAAGAATAGCGGAAAGGCAAAGCTTTTCGTTATGGAAGCAGGAACAAACCAGGCTGAATGGAGCACAAAGCTTACAGCCCTTGCAGCGGAAGGAACTTACGACGTAATCATCTCTTCAAACCCTTCAATGCCGGCTTTAGCATCTCCAATAGCAAAGCAATTCCCAAGTCAGAAATTCATCTTTTTGGATGCGGCACTGGAAGAAGGAAGCAATGAAGAGCAAATCTACTGCATAAGCTACAACCAGAGGGACCAGGCTTATGTTTCTGGCTACATAGCGGGTCTTTACAGCACAACAGGCAAGGTTGGACTTATAGCGGCTCAGGAATACCCAATAATGAACAACATACTCTACCCCTACTTTGCAAGGGGTGCACAAGACGCAAACCCAAGGACGGAATCTTTCTTTAGCATAGTGGGCAACTGGTACGACGCTTCAAAGGGAGCGGAACTCTGCCAGGCTCTAAGCGACAAGGGTGTAGACGTTGTTCTTCCTATATGCGGAGGTGCTTCACAGGGAGTAATCTCTGCGGCTACAGAAAAAAACATGCACATAGTCTGGTTCGACGAAAACGGATTTAAAAAGGCACCGGGAACAATAATCTCCTGCTGCATGACCGACCAGGCAAAGGCTGCAAGCGAAGTTACATCCCAGTTTTTTAGCGGAAACATTCCCTGGGGAACAACAAAGACAGTTGGAATGGCAGACGGTTACGTAAAGTATTTTCATGACGACCCGGAATACATAAAGGCTGTTGACGGAAAGATAAGGGCAAAAATGGACCTTCTTATTGAACTTTTAAAATCTGGCGGCATAGACTTGGGACAAACCGCAGACGAAGTTGACATGCCCCAGATTTAACCATGGAAATACGGTTAGAGAACGTAAGCAAGGCCTATCCCTTTAAGACGGCACTATGCGGAGTAAGCGCAACATTCCAAGCGGGAAAAATCCATGCCCTTCTTGGCGAAAATGGAGCGGGAAAGTCAACACTTGCAAAAATAATTTCCGGCAGAATAAAGATGTCGGACGGAAGGCTGTTTGTTGACGGCACAGAAACTTATTTTTCTTCCCCAAAAGACGCGCTAAAAAAAGGCATAGCGGAAGTCCAGCAAAGGCCACTGCTTTCATTTTCTCTTACCGCAAAGCAGAACATCCTTCTTTCCTGCAAAAGTTTTTTCTCTTACGGAAGCGCTCAGTTCAACAAAAGGCTTCTTGAACTAAAGGAAAAATGGGCACCCAAGCTTAACCTTGACCAAAAGATAAAAGACACAGGAGGAGCAGAGCATTTTTTCACGGGGCTTTTGTGCGCACTCATAAAAGACTGGAACTGCCTTATCCTTGATGAACCTTCATCCTTCCTAACCCCGGAAGAAAGAAAATCCCTCTTCCTACACCTCAGAGAAGAAGCACAGGGCGGAAAGACAATAATACTTATCACCCACAGTAAGACAGAAGCGCTAAACTATTCCGACACGATAACCCTTTTGCAAAAAGGAAAACTTGCAGGATTCTTCCCCAACACAAAGCTTTATACAAGCCAAGTGGCAGCAAAACAAGACATTGGTGGAGAAAGAAGAAGTTCAGACAAAAGCCCAAAAGAAAGCATGCCTTGCATCCGCTTTACAAACGCATCCTGCATTCCGGCAAGACAAGCTGCGGTAAGGGGAATAACTCTATGTGCAAACTACGGAGAAATTACAGCCGTGGCATCCTCCAACGAAGCTTCCTTCGTAACATTTGAAAATTTTATCACAGGAATGTCAAAGGCAAAATGCAGCGGCAAAGTTGATTTTTTAACAAGGGAAAAAGACGGCACAAGTCAAGAAGAAAAAGAATTCAGCGCAAAAAAATACAACTCAGCCTTTCTACGCAAAAATAATATTGCCATAGTTTCTTCCAACAAGACATTCAGAGCCTCAAACCCCGATCTTTCCGTGGAACAGATGCTAAGCATTTTTGGCGGTAATCCGGACGAGCTTATAAAAAAAGCAGGTGTTTCAATAACTAAAAAAGAAAAATGCTCAAGTCTAAGCGGAGGTATGCTTCAGAGATTGGTTCTTGAACGGGAGCTTTCCATTAATCCACCGCTTGTAATCCTCTGCAACCCAATGCAGGGTCTTGACGTAAGCGCACAATCAAGTCTTTGCAAACGCATAGAATCAATTGCAAAAGAGGGAGCTGCGGTTTTGGTAATAGGCTCTCACGACTTTCCAATGACACTTTGTTCAAAAGTATATTCACTACAAAACGGAAGAATATCACTTTCTTTTTCCAAGGACGGCTTGCTATGAAAAAAAACACTGGCCTTCTAAAATCATCGCTATCACTATTGGCAGGACTTTTTGTTTGCATGGCGATTATTCTGATTTTTGCAAAAGATCCGTTGCAGGCACTATCTTCTTTTTTTACGGGAACATTCACCTCTCCCTATTACTTTGGGGGAATGCTTAACAGTGCGGCTTTCCTTATGACGGCAGGTTGCGGAGCATGTCTTGCCATAAAGAGCGGCTCCATGAACCTTGGCGGAGAGGGACAAATATATGCTGGCGGATACGTTACGGCACTTGTTCTTACAACACCCATTTTTTTGCACGGGGGATTTTTTGCAGTCACACAGTCTTTGGCATTAGTTCTCTGTCTGGCTTCCGGAGCGGCAATGGCTTTGGCAAGTTCATTTTTAAAGAGGGTAAGGAATGCCCAAGTTCTGCTTACAAGTTTTTTAATAAGCGCAGGACTTATTCCCCTGATTGATTCCCTAATAACTTCTTCAAAAAATTCAAGGGAACAAAACCTTCTTTCCCTGCCCTTCATCTATGCTGAATTCAAATGGGGTCAAATACTAAAGCCTTCTCCGCTTACATTTTCTTTTTTTATCGCCCTGGCATTGTGTCCCCTTCTCTCCTACTTTCTATTAAGGAATACCCACGGAAAAAGAATCTGCATAATGGGAACTGCTCCAGAGTTTGCAAAGTATGCAGGATTCCCATGCGAACGATATTCATCTCTTTGTCTTGCGGCAAGCGGGGCACTGCATTCGCTACCAGGATTTTTTGCAGTTACGGGAACATACTACACCTGCCACAAGGGATTTTACATGAACATGGGATGGAACGCACTTAGCGCGGCATTAATAGTCCATGCAGAACCGGCACTTCTTATTCCCTCTTCTCTCCTATTGGCATGGCTCTATTCTTCTGCGAACAGGGTAAGTCTTACACAGGGATTTTCTTTTGACATAAGCGGAATCGTACAGGGATGCGTACTCTTTGCGGCGGCATTTTCTTTCATTAAGAAAGGAGCGGAAAAATGAATGCAGTATTTTCCCTTTTAAACACGGCTTCCCCTCTTCTGCTTCTTACTCTTGGTGCACTTTCCAGCGAATACGGCGGAAGGCTTGCAATGTTCATGGAGTGCATTATAAACCTGAGCGGATTTTTCTGCTTTGCATTTACGGTTTGGACTGGAAACATTTTCCTTGGACTTACGCTAAGCGTTTTTGTCTGCACACTGCTTGTATTCCTTATGGAACGCCTTTCTTCCAAGTTTGGGGCAAACATGTTTCTTGTCTCCCTTGCGATGAATCTTCTATTTGCGGCTGGAACAACATTCTTTTCTTCCGTCTTTTTTGAAACGAGGGGTGTCCTTACAAACCCGGCATTTAAATTTGACGCAGCGGGGGCACGCATTGCAACAAGCATTCTCTGCTACGGACTTAGCGCAAGCCTGCTTTTCTTTTTGCTTTGCACAAGGAGCGGAATGATTCTTAGGATAACAGGCAGCGATACGGATGTTCTTGAAGCAAGGGGAATAAGCTCTCAAAAATACAAGTGCGCATCTTGGCTTATAGCGGCTGTCTGCGGAGCGGTATGCGGAGGAAGTCTTGCCATAAGAATCTCTTCTTTTGTTCCGGGAATGAGCGGAGGACGCGGCTGGACTGCACTGGCGGCGGTTTTCCTTAGCAGAAAGAACGGAGCCCTCGACCAATTGCGGTTGCGGTCTTTGCACTGGCAGAATACGCTAGCACAAGGCTTCAGTTCTTTGGCATACCTTCAGGAATTCTCCTTGCCCTTCCCTACATTATGTCCCTTCTGCTGATTGCGCTTGTTCCCGGCAGCAAAGACAAGTAAGCAAAATAAACTTGAACACAAAAGCTATATGTGGTAAAATTTGTAAAACAGGAGAATGATATGCCAGGACCCGGACCAGGAGGCCCACACGGAGGCCATTTTTTAACGGACGAGGAGCTAAAGAGCAGCCCCAAGGTAACATCTTCGCTTATAAAAAGAGTTTTTTCTTGGCTTCTTCCATACTGGAAGCAGTTTTCATTTGTGCTTGTTTGCATCGCAATTTCTGCAACGCTAAAACTCTTGCCCTCTATCCTTACAGGAAAAATAATAGACGACGGTCTTATTGGAAAAAATTTTGAACTTCTGGTTAAGCTTATAATCCTTTCGCTTGCGGTAACGTTTGTTGGAAACCTTATCGGGGTGCTTGAAGCTTACCTTCAAACATGGATTGCCCAGCACATCACCTTTGACATGCGCAACAAGATGTACCTGCACCTGCAAAAAATGTCGCAGCGCTTTTACACGTCCAACAATCAGGGAGACATTGTTACCAGGATGACCAGCGACATAGACGGCGTAAAGATGACGATTACAAACACCTTCTCCAACATACTGTCCAACATAATAACGCTTATCGTAGCCCTTGCCGCAATGTACCAGAAAAACTGGCTTCTTGCTACGATTGGGCTTGTAATTGTTCCCCTCTTTGCAATTCCAACACGCAAGGCGGGAAAAACCAGGTGGTCACTTACGCGCGAGTCTCAGGAATGCAACGACAAGATAAACGGAATTCTTAACGAGACGCTTTCCGTAAGCGGTCAGATGCTTGTAAAACTTTTTGCCCAGGAAAAGGCTGAATACAGGCGCTATGAGGATGCCAACAAAAAGATGATTGCCCTTAACATAAAGGAGAGCATGGCAGGCCGCTGGTTCCGAGTGGTAATTTCTACGGTTTCTTCGGTGGGACCAATGCTTCTCTTCCTTGTTGGCGGAATCCTTATAATGAAATACGACAGTAGCATTACCGTTGGAGACATAACAGTTCTTGTTACACTTCTTGGAAAAATGTACATGCCGGTAAACGAACTTTTGAACATTCAGGTTGACTGGATACGATCCATGGCCCTCTTTACCAGAATATTCGAATACTTTGACATGAAGATAGAAGTTGCAAACCCGGAGAATCCGCTTGTACCAACTGACTGCGACGGTAGCGTGGAATTTGAAAACGTAAATTTCTCCTACAACAGCGAAAAGCAGATTCTTAGTGACGTAAGCTTTAAGCTGAACAAGGGTGACTGCATTGCAATAGTAGGACCTTCCGGTTCGGGAAAGAGTACGCTCATAAACCTTATTCCAAGGCTTTACGATGCAAATTCCGGTACAGTAAAATTTGGCGGTAACGATGTGCGAAAACTTGACCTTGAATGGCTAAGAAAGAACATAGGAATTGTTACTCAGGACACATACCTCTTTAACGGAACCATAAGGGAGAACCTTCTTTACGCAAAGCCCGACGCTACGGAAGAGGAACTTGTGGAAGCATGCAGCAAAGCCAACATCTACGACTTTATACAAAAGCAGGAAAAAGGTTTTGACACGGAAGTTGGAAACAGAGGCTTAAAACTTTCCGGCGGAGAAAAGCAGCGCATTTCCATTGCACGCGTTCTTTTAAAAGATCCAGCCCTTATAATCTTTGACGAAGCAACATCTGCTCTGGATTCCATAAGCGAAAAAAAGATTCAGGAAGCTATAGACCCGCTTGTAGACGAAAGAACCAGCATCCTTATTGCCCACAGACTTTCCACAATTCTTGCGGCAGACGAGATTCTTGTAATAAAAGACGGAAGCATAGCAGAACGTGGTCAGCACAAAGACCTCGTGGCAGCAGGCGGAATATACACGGATCTTTACAATACACAGTTCTCAAAGGCTATGGAAAGATAGGGGTGGAACTCTTTGTAAATACAATCTCTATTTGCAACTGACTCAAAGGCAGCGCTTCGGATATGCTTTAAAAGGTAAGATGGGCGTTTGCCAGAGTTAGTTTAGAAGCAATAATTTGTAAACAAAGCCATACACAATTGCCACAATCAGAAAAGAAACAATTATACAGCCTTTTTATTTGCTTAAATGTTGGTTTTTACAGTTTGAAATATGTTTTTTATCATTTTATCTTACTTTCCCCAAATTGAATCTTCTTTTGTTTTGTCTTATTAGAATACCCCACTAATATACCTATTCCATTCGCCTAAAGTCATTGAATGGGTATAGCCTTCTTTTACTTTATAAAAATATAAAACATAACCATCAAGTTTTACATTTAAATCTGAAGAAGCAATACAAGCCCTCCAATCATTTTCCAGCTGTATAAAAGCGCAAGTCCCCGGCTCTATAAAAATGGCATTACCATATATTTCCAAATATTTTGAAACAGGATCTTTTATTGAAAGCCCTGATTGTGTCAAAAAGTTTTTGTCTACGGTTTTCTTATATATTTCAACACCATTTTCTGTGGCAACAACCAATTCAAGACCATTTTCTTTTACTCTCTTCCCCTCTCTTATACAAGCAGCATTGATGTTACACCATTCACTTATAGACCTTTCCTCTTCGCTCTGATTTCCATCTTTGTCAAAAATGGACACCTCTTCATTTTCTGGAGGTATAGAAATTGCAACATACTTAACCTTTTTTGTAAGAAACTTGCTAGCAATGCAGAAAAAACAAATGATAGCAACTATGCTTATGATAAAAATCTTTTTCTTCATTATTTATTCCTCTTTTATACTACTTGCATTTTTCTCATAAGCAATACACTCAAATAAAACACATCTATTTACCGC
>JAGACC010000243.1 GCA_017614295.1 Treponema sp. | reverse complement strand
GGATGCAACATAAAGTCACGTCAGCCGGGAAGGGCAATCCGCTACAACAAGCGTTTTTCCCACGACAAGCGTTACTGTTCAATATATTCCCTAATAAAAACCGGAGACTTGTACGGGGCAAAATTCTGCTACTACGACCTTCCGCAAAAAGAAGACCCCTTTGACTACAAGACCTACAGGGAAAACCCCATGAAGTTCTACTGCGTTGCAACAGACGTCCAGACAGGAAAAAGCGTCTACCACAACCTGGAAAACTGCGACGGAAGCGAAATTGAATGGATGCGTGCCTCTGCTTCCATGCCTATTGCTTCCAAAATCGTAAATATAGACGGAAAGGGCTACCTGGACGGAGGAATAAGCGACTCTATTCCGCTGGAATTCATGCAGAAAAAGGGCTATGAAAAGAATGTAGTCATACTTACCCAGCCAAGGGGCTTTGTAAAAAAAGACAGCAGGCTCTTTCCGCTAATGAATCTTCTTCTAAGAAAGTATCCCGCTCTGCTTGAATCCCTAAAGAACAGGTCCCTTGTATACAATCAGGAAACCCAATATGCCTTTTTTCAGGAAAAGCTCGGAAGCGTGCTTGTCCTTTGCCCGGAAAGTCCACTTGGCATAAGCAGAACTGAGCATGACGCAAATGAACTTGAACGCGTTTACCAAGAGGGGCGGGGTCTTGCCAAAAAGCAGCTGGCCAACGTTAGGAATTTTATGAAGCCGTATTCCTTTTACGGATGTGAGGCGGCTGACTGTTCTCCTTCAAGCGAAGCCTTCTCTGCAATAAAAAATCCGCGCCTTTTGTATGACGCACTTTGCAAGGTATGGTGCAGAAAAACTTGCGCTCCCAGGTTGCAGGAAGAATGGTCGGAAGAAAACAAAACTAAGGGACAGTGCTCAATTACGGCTTTTCTTGCCCAGGATATTTTTGGCGGAAAGGTCTATGGCATTCCCCTCGGAGACGGAAACTTCCACTGCTACAACGATGTAAACGGATGCATCTTTGACCTTACCTCCGAGCAGTTTGGGGAAAAAGCCGCATCATTCGTCTACAGCGGTAATCCTGAGCAGAGCCGCGAAGTTCATTTTGCAAAAGAAGAAAAAAAGCAGCGCTATGAATATCTTAAGGAAAAACTTCTTTCCTTGCTGACAAGCTAAAAAAATTGCTGACAAGGTAATAAATTTGTTGGCTAAGTAAGGCATCTGTCCGTAAGCCGTAAAAAGAAGGGGAGCATAAGATGATAAAAGTTTACTTAAAATTATTTTTGTCATTCATTTTAATTCATCTTTTGATTGTGCTTAGCTATGCCTTTTTTGCAGAGTTCACAGCGTTCACTGATCTTTTATCCTTTATTAAAGTTATTGTAATTTTGCTTTTCCCCTTTATTGCTTTATTCATTTGCCGGCATGAAAAAATAGAAAATAGGAATCGCTGGTTTATAGTAGATTCTCTTTATGCAGTCTTTTTTGCACTTGCATCCCTCTTTATAAATCATTTAACCCTGGTTTATATTCTAAAAAGTAAATTGCCCGGTGATTTTAAAAGTGGAATGCTATCTATATTTTTGTACTTTGCTTTTTTTATTCCTATTCTGCTTGTAGCTCTAGCCTTCCAAATACTCTTATTGCACATGTCAAAAAAATGGAAAGAGCCAGACCCTTCTGCCAAAAAAAATTGAGCCGTGATATTTTAGTAAAAACTTCTTTTCTCTCTTTCTTCTTTTGGACGGTATTCTTTCTTCTACTGTGCCCGGTCCTTCAGTACCGGTCAAACTCCGCGGCATTTTATCCTGTAGAACAAGCAGCGCCATGGACGGCGTGTTATTTGTTAGCAGAAGAAACTGGAAACTTTTCGCCAGAAAACTTGCGGGATAAAATGCCACGGAGGGGATTGTATCCCGCTTTCCAGGGTTCCGGCCTTCGCCTCCATTGCCTAACGGCAACCCGCTTTCGCGGTCCCTTCCAATCGGGCGTAGGTTGCATCTCAAGTACCCCATGAAAAAATTTATTCTTATGCAAAGCAACAAAATTGATTTCCATGCAAGTACTTATCTATGGCTTTTTTTTTCTAACGGTGGTATAATTTTTGCTATGTTAGCGCCATTTATAAAGTTTTTACAAGCTCTAAGCAACAATACTGCTCCGGGGCAGATTGCACACGGTTTTGCTCTGGGCATGATTTTGGGGCTTCTGCCAAAGGACAACCTTCTTTGGTACCTGCTTTTTGTCTTTTTCTTTTTTTTCAGAATACAGAGGGGAGTCTTTTCGCTTTCGGTCATTATTTGGGCTCTGATTGCACCCCTTTTGGACCCATATTTTGACTACATAGGATTTTATATCCTTTCCTATGAAAAGTTTCAGCCCATGTTCAGAACGCTCGTAAACATTCCCTTTGTTGCCTTTACAAAATTCAACAATACTGTGGTAATGGGAAGTTTTGTCTGCGGAATCTGTGCCTACATTCCAATTTATATCCTAACAAGGCTCTTTGTCCTTCTCTGGCGTAGGTATCTTGCAAAGTATGTTAGAAAGTTCGGTTTCCTAACAATCGTAAAACAGTTGCCTGGAATTTCCAAACTCATTGAACTTGTGGAGGATTACGTATGAAAAAAGAAAATAAAAACAAAGAGTCACTTCCTCCCTCCAAGGAAGAAATTCTTATGGAAGAACTTTCCGGTCAAAGCGGGGAAGACCTTTCCATAGAAGATACCCCTTCAGGAGATGAATCCACAGAAGATACTTCATCTGCTTTAGACGATTCCCCTTCGGAAGAAAATGCCTCTGGAAGCAAAAAGAAAGTTCCCGTCATGTACGGAGTAAAAAAGCTTCCATCCATGTTCCGCAAAAGCTATTCAGAAAAAAGCTTTAATAACCGCATCCTAAAAAAGATTTACGTAGCGGAAGACAAGGAGCGCATCCAAAAGATATTTGAATCCGGTGCTAACCCAAAGAGGCCTGAGCTTCTTGCCGTAAGACAGGATTCAGTTTTTTCCAAAAAGGAAGTGAACTTCTACAAAAAGCTTTCCAAAGAAATAAATGCTCAGAAGGGCTTTATAAAATTTGCACCCCTTACCGCTGTAGTTGTCTTTATAATAACGCTTGTTACCCTTGTAGGCATATTCAAGGACCCGCTTGTAAAAAAAGGCCTAAAGATGGGGCTTGAATCCGTGTTTGGAGCAAAGACGGACATCCGCTACGTTAACCTTGGCATTTTTAGTTCAAGGCTTACGGTAAAGGGGCTTGCGGTAGGAAATAAGAACCAGGTGATGAAGAATCTTTTTGAAGCAGAAAAGATTGAGCTAGATTTTAACCTTGTCCAGCTGCTAAGAAAAAAAATAGTCGTTCAGAACGTAGAGTGTTCGGGCATGGCTTTTAATACAGACAGAACTACAAGCTGCGCTCTTCCCCAAAAACAGGATGGCGCTAAGGAAGACGATTCATTCGTTGCGGACCTAAAGGCAAAGACAAAGGCTGCTGTGGACGACATAAAAGACCAAGCCTACGACCTGCTTGGCGGAAGCGACGTGGAAAGCATCCTTGCAACTATAAGGGATCAGGTAAAGACTCCAAAGGCTGCAAAGGCCGCTCTGGAAACATCAAAGACTCTTGTGGAAAAGTGGAAGGCTAAGCCGGACGAGCTAAAGGGCAAAGTAGACGATTTTGGCGATACAATAAAAGATCTTAGGAACCTAAACGTTTCTTCATTCAACCCACATGATGCCGGTGACTGGAAGAAGCTTAACGACTACCTTTCCAAAATAAACGCCGCAATAGAAAAAAGCAAGCAGATGAAGGCAGAGGCAGAAGCTCTTGTTCAGGATGTTAAGGGAGACGTAAAGACTGTTCAGGATACTGCTGTTAACATAAAGAAGAGTGCGGAAAGCGACATTGCTTATGCAAAGGAAAGGCTTACCACAATTACCGGTGCAATAAAAAATGCAGACCAGCTATTTATTAACGCAATACGCTCCGTTGCATACAGCGTAATCGGTGACTACTGCAGCAAGGGAAAATACTATTACTACAAGGCAATGGAAGCAAAAGCAAAGGTGGATGCACTAAAGCCAAAAAGCGGAAAGAAGAAGCTGGAAAAGAGGCAGGGAAGGACTAGGCTTAAGGGAACAACCTTCTGGTTCAACACAGGCTATCCGTCTCTTCTGGTGGAACGAGTCTATGCATCGGGAACAGGTTTTTCCGCAGAGGTTAAGGAGATTACAAACGACCAGGACTGGCGCGGAAATCCAACGGTGTTCAACGGTTCTCTGGACTTAAAGGGACTTTCACACAAGGCAAACGCTGTATTTGACACCCGTTCTTCTAGCAAGGCTCCTCTTGTTACTGTTGGATATTCAGGAAGCGGTTTTAAGGCAGACTTTAACGGAAGTCGTGTTGCTTCAAAGAGCGGTGTTCCTTCTCTAAAGGGCCCGGCGGTAATTTCCCTAGATCTTACGGCAGACCCGTCCGGCTTTAGCGCAGGTGGCAGCATTAACCTTGACCCTCTAACCCTTAGCTCTGACGGTTTTGAAAACGAACTTGTAACAAGGTACTACAACATGGCCCTTTCTGCAGTCAATAATCTTAACGTTGGGTTTAAGACCGGCTACACAAAATCTGGCGGCATCTTCCTTGATTTGTCCGGCAACTTTGGTGAGCAGTTCGTTAATTCACTAAAGGCTGTGGTGATGGGAATTGGAATGGATGCAAAGAATGCAGCCCTAAAAAAGATTTCTGACGAGATAAATGCATCTTCAAACGAATATCTTGCCAAGGCAAAGGAATTCCTAAACATAGAGGGAGACATAGACCTTCAGAACATGAGGCTTTCGGACTTGCAGGGCATTCTGGAAAAGAAAAAGGCAGAGGTTGAATCCAAGCTAAAGGAAAAGGCTAACAAGGCTACGGACAAGGCTGTTGATTCTCTTAAGGACAAGGTTAAGGGTGCTACAGGTTCGGATTCCGCTTCTGATGCTGCAGGAAATGCCGCTGCCGGTGCCGCATCAAAACTGCTAAAGGGCTTTGGACTATAATTAGCGCGTAAAGTAAAATTGAAATAAGTTTGGGTTTGCCAAGCTTATTGCAGTTTTGTATAATCTCTTTTATGAGAAAAAGCGTGGTAATTATTTTTATTGCGGCCTTAATTGTTTTTGCAAGCGGCTGCAACAAAAGCAAGGATGGCACTTCTGCTGTGGAAAAGGCGGTAGACTCTTCTTCTAATGAAGTAAATCCAGAAGCAAAAGATGCGGCAGATAAAACTGAAGAAAGCAAAAAAGCTCCTGTATGGATTGCAAGTGAACGAATCCCTTTTGAACAGGCGGATCTAATAGAAGAGCAGAAAACCTTTGCTAACTTTTCTACGGTATTGCCCTTTGGTGACAAGGTTATTGTTAGTGAAGAAAGCGAAGTCTTCCAGTCGGCAAGCACTCTGTCCCTTACAGAAGATACGGTAAAGGTAAAGTCTGGAAGCACAGTCTATCTTTTGAATAAAGACGCTAATGGCGAGTGGATAAACTTTGTGGACAGCGAAGGGAATTCCGGTTGGATAAAGTCAGGCTTTAAGCAGAGAAAGTACAGCGAAGGAGAAAGCATCATAAAAAAGCTTTGGGTAAAAGACGCTTATGACTTTGCATGCTTTTCCCCAGACGGAAAAACTCTGGTATTCCATCGTTGGGATAACCGCTATAGCGCAGAATCAGGTATTTCTGTTTGCGACAGGGCTACCGGTGAAGAAATATTTACGGCTTATGCAAAACCCCACAGCAGGGTGGTCTATGCCTATTCCCCGGACGGAAAATATTTTTACTACGTAGAGAACGACAGAACTCTTTGCATGCTTAACATAGAAAGCAGGGAAACAAAAAGGCTTACTGAGTTTTTTAATAGCAAATACGACTCCAACGAATCTATTATGAGCATAAATCCTCTTCCAGACGGAGAAAACGTTCTTTGCGGACTCTACTATGCCGGCTGGAAAATCTACAACATCAAGAAAGAAAATATTTCTTACGCATCCGATAATGATGACTTTATGTGGGCCAACAGCTTTGCCTTTTCCCCGGACGGAAAGTATATAGCTGGCAGTGCGACAAACCCGGCCGACATTTGCGTATGGAAGCCGGATAGCATTAACGGTGGAAACAAGGGAATCGTATGGCAGAAATACCGTGACTATGCAGGGGATTTGTATTATTCAGCAGACGGAAAGAAGCTCTATGTTGTGAACGGAACCGGAATAACAGCCCTTGACGCACTTACGGGAAAAGAGCTTTCCAAGACCCGCATTGAATTTCCTCAGCATATGCGCATTGAAGACTTTGAGGTTGTTCCCCAAAAAGACCGCCTTGTATACGCACTCAACGAATGGCCGACCAAAAGCAATGATTGGATTCATTCATTTTCCTACATCTATGTCTATGAGCTTTCCACTGGTTCTCTTGTTCAGGTGGAGCACATAGAAGACGAGGGTAAAAAGATAAGCCGCATTGCCGTAAGCGGAGACGGTAAGTATATTTCTATCCTGGTAGATGACGGATCCCGCGTTAACGAATGCCACCAGGTTGTATGCGCAATAGACCTTAACAAAAAGCCCTGTAGCCTTCCTGCCGTAAAGGTAAACCCCAAGGAAGAAAAATACAGGAACTTCCTTTTGGACAATAGCTTTGATGCAGACGGATACTGGCAGCTTGCTTTTTACGCTGACGGAACTTATACCTTGAGCGCAAGGCACGACGGAACAAAGACCGGAAACTACGTCGTAAAGTATATGGAGTCTTCTGGAAATTGCCGCCTTTCTTTTTCTGGATGCGGATATGGCGATGAAAAGGAAAGTGTTGAATTTACCCACAAGGATTCGTCCGGAGTTGAATATGGTAGCTCTTTGCCGGGAACTTATGTGGTTAATCCTGATTACATAGACTTTCACACTTCTGGCGCAATAAGGTATAGCGATGATTATGAACCGGCATTTACAAGCACAAGGCCAAGCCCGTCCGGAAAGACCTATTCTTACCACATGCACCCTTATAGTGACGAAGACGTAGTAAAGTACCCCATGTGGGGAGAAAAGGACATAAAGTATCTCTATGTGCAGGAAAACACCAAGATGAGGAGCAATCCCTTCCTGGACGCAGAACCCGTATGGATGCCCTACAATGACTACAGCGACGGTGGGTACAAGTACGTGGAGAAACGCTGCATTGTGCAAGCCGGGCGCAAGTTCCGCATTATAGGTGCTACCGTTAGGAAAGATACAGTGGACGGAAAAACAGCTCCCTGGTACTTAATCTACGAAGACGATGGTGGTGACATGCCGAGTGGTCAGCTTGTATGGGTCTTTGGCGGCTATAGCATGGAAGTGGACGAGCATTTTTTTGACCGCTAATAGAAGTTTTTTGCGGTAGTTGACACAAAATGCAACATTATGCTAAAATATGCTACATTTGTATTTATTATAGGAGTTTGCAATGTCAGGACACAGCAAATGGTCAACCATAAAACATGCTAAGGGAATCGCTGACGCAAAACGCGGCGCACTTTTTACTAAATTCATCAAGGAAATTTCTATCGCAGCCAAGATGGGCGGTGGTGATCCAAATTCAAACCCTCGTCTCCGTACAGCTATTGTTAAGGCAAAGCTGCATCCATGCCAAAGGACAACATTGAACGCGCAATAAAGAAGGGAACTGGAGAACTCGGTGCAGCTACTTACGAAGAACTCGTATACGAAGGATATGCAGCTGGTGGTGTAGCAGTTCTCGTTGAAGTTCTTACAGACAACAAGAACCGTGCAGCTGCTAACGTACGCAACATTTTCAACAAGAACGGCGGAAACCTTGGTACAACTGGTTCTGTTGCCCGCATGTTCGACCGCAAGGGTGTTATTGAATACGATGCAGAAAAGGTTTCAGAAGATGAGGTAATGGAAGTTGCCCTGGAAGCTGGTGCTGATGATATTGTAAACGAAGACGGAGTTATTACTGTAACAACAGATCCTTCAAAGTTTACAGAAATCCTTGAAGTTCTTCAGGGTAAGGAATGGGAATCACTTTCTGCTGGTGTAGACATGGTTCCACAGGCTTACACAGCAGTTGATGCAGAGACAGCAAAGAAGGTTGCAAAGCTCCTCAACAAGCTCGAAGAAGATGATGACGTTCAGAACGTTTATTCAACAGTTGAATATCCAGACGGATTCGATCCGGACGCTGAATAATCAGGCGCTTTCCGCAAAGTCGTAATCTGTTTTTAGAAGCGCTCCACTAAGGGGCGCTTTTTTTGTTGCCACTGGGAATCTTATGAAAAAGCGCGTAATCGGAATTGACCCCGGCCTTGCAAACACCGGCTTTGGGGTGGTGGACGTTGTTGCAGGCAGGCTAAGGCTCGTAAGCTACGGCGTAATAGAAACACCCTCTACGGAAAGCCATGAAGTGCGTCTGCTTGCCATCTACAACCGTCTGCTTGCCCTTCTTGATGAATTCCGTCCGGACGAGGCGGAGATAGAAGCCCTTTATTTTTCCCGCAACTCTTCAAGCGCTCTTGCCGTAGCGGAGGCAAAAGGGGTAATAAGCCTTTGCGTAGCCCAGCAGGGAATCCCTCTCTTTGAATACACCCCCAACCAGATAAAGTCTGCCGTAACAGGTACTGCCAGTGCGGACAAGGAAACGGTTGAACAGTACGTAAAAATCCTTCTGAATCTGAATGTAGAACCAAAGCCTGACCATGCTGCGGATGCTCTTGCCGGGGCCATAACCCACATACATACTAGGGGAGTAAGCTGATGCTGCTTTTTTTGCACTACAAAAATTTTTACAAGGCGAGTGCTTACTCCCTGATGAATGCAATGCGCAGGTGTACATCAACTTCTGAATGCAAGATGTCTGCTGCATTGTTTGAGGGGAAAATTTTCCAAACTGAATTTAAGGTTCAGCTTTCTGACAGCCTTAGGGTGGCATTAGGTCTTAGACGAATTCAGCTTAACAGCGTGTTAAAGGCAAAGCTAAGTGCGTGTGATGGAGGTACCCGTGTGGATATAACGATCCGTCCTGACATTTTTGACTTTATCCTTGCAGAAAGCTTTTTTTTCATTGCCCTTGTTGCAACGATATTTTTCAGTGTACGCGAAAAGACTTTTATGCCCTTCATTGGACTTCCTGTAATTTTTTTGATTTCATTTCTTCCGGGCTACATTTCGTATGTAATGGAATCGCAGAAGCTTCTGGACAAGGTTGAAGCCATACTGGAAAAGGCTGCAAACAAAGAAAGTCTGGGGGAAAACAATTAATACCAGGGTGACATGCTTACCTTTCAAAATTGAGTAAATGCTTTCGCCCTGCAATTAATACTGATTATTGTTTTATTTAAATTGATTTTGTGCTACAATTCTCTGCATGGATGTTAACAAGAGGTTTTCTGCTTCCGTTGTGGAGGGGATGAGGCGCGATGTAGAAGAGGCTGGCGGTAACGAAGTTTTTTGGGCTGGCGTTATAAATTCTGACGGCCTTGTTACCGGCGTGACCGTAGGTTCTAGGGGAAACGAAGATTCTGTAATCGTAAATTCAAATACTGCCCGCGAAGGCCACGTGCTTATACACAACCATCCAAGCGGTTTGCTTTTTCCAAGCGAGGCGGACCAGAGCGTTGCGGCAAATTCCGTTGATTCATCCCTTGGCTTTTATATAGTTAACAATGATATTTCCGACGTCTACGTTGTTGTTGAGCCTGTAAAACCCCGTGTTCTTTCCTGCATTAGCGCAGACGAGGCTTCTTCCTATATTTCCAAAGGCGGTGCTCTTGCAAGGCAGAATCCGCTTTTTGAAGAAAGACCCAGCCAGATAGAGCTTTTAAGGGCAATAGCATCTTCCTTTAACGAAGGAAAGATTGCGGCTTTTGAGGCAGGAACCGGTGTTGGAAAGAGCTATGCCTATCTTATTCCCTCCATGCTTTGGGCTGCAAAGAACAGGGAGAGGGTTGTTGTTTCTACGGGAACCATAAACCTTCAGCAGCAGCTAATAGAAAAAGACATTCCCGCGGCAAAGAAGATAACCGGTCTTGACGTAAAGGCGGTTTTGGTGAAGGGCAGGCAGAATTACCTTTGTCTTAGGCGGCTTGAGGATGCTTCTTCCGAAAGGGATTTGTTCAGCGAGGAAACGGAAGTTTTTGACAGCTTGTATGAATGGTCAAAGAAAACCCCGACCGGAAGCAAGAGCGACCTTTCCTTTTTGCCCCCGGAAAGCGTTTGGACTAGAATCAACAGCGAAAGCGATGCCTGTATGGGGATGAGGTGTCCTTTTAGGGAAAAGTGCTTTGTAATGAAGGTAAGGAAAGAAGCTGCGGACGCGAACATTATCGTAGTGAACCACCACCTTCTTTTTGCGGACATAGAAAGCAGGATGAACGGAGGCGGCTACGAAGACACTGCTGTTCTTCCACCATACAAGCGCATTGTTTTTGACGAAGCCCACGGAATAGAGGACTCCGCAACGAGTTTTTTTAGCGAAAGCATTACCCGCTTTAAGCTGATGAAGCAGGTGAATCTTTTGTACCGCCAGAAGCGCGCAGGAATTGCGGGCTTTGCAGTTGCCACGGCTCCTCTTTCCAATTCAGACTCCCTTTTGGACAAGATTCCTTCTTGTGTGAATGAAATAAAGGAAAATTTCCTGAACCTTGAGCTTTTTACCCAGGAGGCCATGGGCAATGAGTATTCAGTCAGAATTTTTGCGGCTACTGCTCCAAGGTTTGACAGGGTTTTTGCCGCCCTGCAGAAGCTTAAGGATTCCATTGGCATTTTGACCGGTACTGTTAGGGAGCTTATAGACGGAATTGACGAGGATGACAGGGACGTTCCTTGCGTATGGGAATGCAAGACCGTGCTTAGAAGGCTGGATTCCTTTGTTACCCTTTGCAAGAATTTTTGTGAGTGGAACGAGCACGATGATTCCGTTTCTTGGATTCAGCTGGTAAGGCTTCCTCCAAAGAAAAGCGGTGATGAATTCCTTGTCTTCCCTCAGTTTACGCAGACTCCGCTGGACATTGCCCACATGATGAATTCCGGGGTTTTTGAGCCAATGTCTTCTGTTGTCTGTACAAGCGCAACTCTTAGGACAGGGGACAATTTTTCCTACTGGATGAGGCGCACGGGGCTTTCCTTTGTTGAAGATGAGCGGCTTTTGAGCGGAGCATTTGATTCTCCCTTTCCGTACAAGACCAACGCAATCTTTGCAGTTCCAAACGACGCACCTTTTCCGGACAGTCCCTACTACCAGGGCTATGTTGAAGAGACCCTTCCCAAGCTTATCTTTGCGGCAGGGGGAAGGACGCTTGTTCTTTTTACCTCTTACGAGAGCCTTAGGAGCGCCTTTTACAACTGCCGGCAGACTTTGGAGGGAGGGGGGATTTCTCTTCTTAAGCAGGGTGATGACGACCGTTTCCGTCTGCTTGAGCGCTTTAAGGAGGACAGGTCGAGCGTTCTTTTTGCCACGGACAGCTTCTGGGAAGGGGTTGACGTTCCGGGGGAAAGCCTTAGCCAGGTTGTGATTGTAAAGCTTCCCTTTGCGGTTCCCAATGACCCGGTCTTTGCGGCGCGTGCAGAGGCTGTGGAAAGGAGGGGAGGTTCACCTTTTATGGAGCTTAGCGTTCCTCAGGCGGTTATAAAATTTAGGCAGGGCTTTGGGCGTTTGATTAGAAGGGGAGACGACAAGGGTGTTATTGTGGTTCTTGACAGGCGCATAGTGGAAAAAAGGTACGGCAAGGAATTTACAAAGAGCGTTCCCCAGACAAGGCGCATGTACAATTCCCTTTCTTTTATATTGAACGCTGTGGAGACTTTTCTTTCCGGTCCAAAGAGCTGAACTTTAGCACTATGGTCCAGCAGTAAAAAAGCAGGCACGGCAGGGATTGGAGCCCCGTAAGTAGCCGGAGGCTATGAGCGCTAGCGAAGGGCGGAAAGCCCTTGGCAAAAGAAACTGCCGCAAAAATAGGAATATTCTAAAAATTTTCTGAATTTTAGAGATTTTTTTTGTATTTTTGCAAAAAAAAGGTATTTTTGTAAAGACATAAAAGATTTTTTGTTATATAATACGGAGATGTAGGGAAGATACTGTAATAGAGATTTCCAACGTAATTATTGGAATCTTAAGAACATTACTTATTCAAGGGGAATTTTGATGGACGAAGCAAAAGTTAAAGCATTTTTGAACATAAAGGCTGGAACTACGGAAGATTCAACTTTTGAATCATTCAAGGCTGAACACGGCGGAGACCTTACTGCATCTGTTGCAGATTATCTTGATGCGGCCGTGGATGCCGGAAGCATGAACGGTTCTCCTGACTATATGGCCTGGTGCAAGACTGCCGCTGCTGATATTATTGGCGGAAAGTATGCTTCTCTTGCAGACGTTCAGGCAGCTGCAGATGCTTTTGCAGCAGGAAAGTAAGCTTTTTTACCTATGAAAATTCCAAAGCCTCTTAAAAGCGGAAGCACAATAGCTATTACCGCACCTTCTTTTGGTTGTACTATGGATCCTTATTTGTCCCGCTACAGGGAAGCTGTGCGTCTTTTTGAGGAGCGCGGCTACAAGGTTGTCTCTGGTGCTACGGTTTCTAAGGATGACGGTGTGGGTATAAGTACTTCTCCCCAGGTTGCAGCCAAGGAACTGATGGACTTTTACCTTGACCCTTCCGTTGATGCAGTTATTTCTGCCGGCGGCGGGGAACTTATGTGCGAGACTTTAAGCTACATAGATTTTGACCGGCTAAGGGATGCTCCTGCCAAGTGGTTCATGGGATATTCTGACAATACCAATTTTGTATTCCCGCTTGCAACTCTTTCCGGGACTGCTTCCATATACGGGCACTGCATAACCGGTTTTGGAAAGCCTTGGGAAGACTGCGAATATGACAATCTTAACATTCTTGAGGGTAAGAGTAGTTCTGTTTGCGGCTATTCCAAATTTGAGCTTCCTGATGCGGACGAGCGCTTTGGTGTTACGGATCCTCTTTCTCCATACATTTTAACGGAAAAAAAGACACTGCGCATATACAGACCAAAGGACGGTTTTCTTTCCGCATATTCCGGGGAAGTTGCATTTGAAGGGACTTTGCTTGGCGGATGCCTTGACGTTCTTCACAATATGGCTGGCACCCGGTTTGACGGTGTAAGAAAGTTTATAGAGGCTTCCGGTAAGGTTGTTTGGGCACTTGAATCCTGCGACCAGAGCCCCTTGGACATAAGGAGGAGCCTCTGGCACTTGAAGGAATGCGGCTGGTTTGATACTGCTTCGGGCTTTATTATAGGAAGACCTCTTAGAGCCTTTAGCGGGGAAGCTTTTGGGGTGAACAAGTATACTGCCGTTACGGATGTCTTGGGAAGTCTTGGAGTTCCTCTTGTTATGGATGCGGATCTTGGACATGTTCCGCCTTCTATGCCTTTGGTAATCGGAAGCCGTGCCTGTGTGACCGTCTGCGGTAACGATATTTGTGTAAAGATGGAGCTTGGTTTTTAGCGGTAGGAGGCTTTTCTTCGGGCAAGTGCGTTAGGTAAACAGGTAACGATTGTCGGATGGAGGAGAGTGACATTTACATGGGAATCAAAGTCTTTTAATAACAGTGGTTTTCTTGATTTTCGTTTGCTGGATTGCTTGTGGGAGGAATATACTTTGGAAGATTATGTGGACAAAATCATAAGGGATTGGATAGATATGACATCCAGCAAATTAGGAGAAATATCATGAAGAGATGGCATATAATTTCTTTTGTTGCTCTTAGTATTCTTCTTTTTGGAATAAGGTTTGTTCACAAATCTGTATGTAGGATTCCTGAAGAATCTATTATAAATGTTTGGTTGCAGGTAAATTCTGATTCCTGTATTCTCATAAGTGGCAACAATACGGAACGTTTGCGCGAGCAGATGGAGGGAAGAATAAGAATCCCTAGTTTGCTTAATGAGAAGACGATGCTTGTTGAGGGTGACTATTACATAGATGTTTATTATGAT
>JAGACC010000242.1 GCA_017614295.1 Treponema sp. | reverse complement strand
TCCGCTGAATATTGCCGCAAAGTTTATGGCGTAGCTTTCCATTATTGGAGATGAATACATTGGGCTTTTGTCTTTGCTCTGAACAGGGAAGGCTGGTGGCAAAAGGGATGCAGAATAGTTTGCGGCTGCGTTTTTTCTTGTGCAGGAAAAGAGAAGTCTTTTTGATGCGCTTACGTTTTTAGCATGTGTCTTTCCCGCTGAATATGAAAAATCCATTCCGCTAACAAATACGCTTGTTGCAATGCTCTGCCTTATTACGAGTGCAATGTAAACAGCCGTAAGACCAACGGAGCCAAGTGGCGGTATAAGGTTTTGGATGATTCCCCTTTCTTTTATTGAATCAAGGTATTGGCACTTTGCGTATTCTGATGCAAACCAGATTCTCTTTTTAAAAAGGCGGGCAACCTGTGGGCGGGAACAAAGGTCTGCAAAGAGGATTATTTGTTCAAAGTCTTTTTTGGTAAAGCTTGCGTATGATTCCTGTATTGCAAACTGGCTTTCTACTGCAACGATTGCGTCCGGTCTTATTCCCCGTGCAAGAAGTGCCTGTGATGCAGCGTCAACCGCAATTATAAAGTAGCGTCCATTTTCTATCTCTTTTACAAGCGGGGAATTTTCTTCTGCAAAGGTTCTGTCCAAGCTTTCTCCTGCCCCAAAGACGATTATTGGCTTGGAAACCATTCCTGCTGCAGACTGCAAAAATGTGTCTGATGCGGATTCTGTTTTGCCAACCAATGACAGGTTCTTAAAGATGTTTCTTGAAAAAAGCCTTCCCATTTTTACTATGGTGATTCTGTTTTTCCAGTAAGAGGCAACCATTTGTTCCGCGGCATTGCAGATTGAAGTGAACCACTCCGCGTTGAACTGAGTTCCTGCACTAAAGTCCAGCCTTAAAACCCTGCGGAAGTTTCCGGTGGAAATTTTTTCGTTAAGGAAAGATTCAAATTCATCAAGCTGGTCGGAAAAGTAAAAATGAATTCTTTTGGATTCTTCTTTTGATTCAAGATTTTTCTTTGCAAGGGAGTAGAGGTTTCTGTCCGCTTCTATTGCGCACACTTCTGCCTTTGCTTCTTCTCCGCTTTCCTTACAGGCTGCGTCCAATGCATTTAACAGTTCTTCCGTGCCGTACCAAAGACATGGTGAGCATATTATTACGATTGTTCCGGGTAAGAATTTTGTTCCTTGAATAAGGGAAAGTACAGAGCGCGAAGGATTGTATTTGGAATAAAGATAGCGCCCTTTGTAGCGGATTGTGTCTGGGGAGCCGTTGCCGGAAGAAGATGCTTCTATAAGAATTTCCTCTTCACGGCTGCTTTCCAGGGGGAGAAGGGCTTTGTTTGTCCCAACTCCCTTTTGGTTTTGTGTGTTCAAGTAAAACCTGCTAGTTCTGTTCGTCGCCAGAGATAAAGTACTTGAAGTATGTTGTCATAAAGTCGTCTACAACACCGTCAAATCTCTTAAGGTTTGTCTGTGAGCAAGACTGGTCTGTCTGTGCAACGTTCATGTCAAAGTTTGCGAGGTCTGCCGGCGGATCCTTCTGGACACCTGTGCAGAGTGCTACGATTACGTTTGAAGCAAGAACGAATGGTTCGCTCATTTCGCCCTTCTTAAGCTTGAACATCTTCTGAAGAACAACTTCGTTTGTGGAAAGTCCTGCAAGCTCTGCTACGTCAGAAGGTGTTGAGTTGTAGAATGGAGCGTTTCCGTAGTTTACAGGGAATGCTGCAACGTCTGCCTTTGTAATGGAGAACTTTTCGCATGCGTCATCAAAAGAAGAAAGCTTTGCTTCTGAAATGAATGCCTTTGCGCGTTCTGAATAGTAGTTTTCGATGTAGCCTTTTTCTGAAGACTTAAGGTAGTCAAGAACGATGTTAACCATTGCGTCGTCTGTAAAGTCTGCTGCCTTTGCGTCTGAGTCTACGCGGAAGATTGTCCATCCGCTTTTTGTCTGTACCGGGTCAGAAACAGATCCCTTTGCGAGTGCTGCAGTTTTTTCTGCGTCTTCTGCATTCTGGATTATGTT
Organism: Treponema sp.; assembly: GCA_017614295.1. Lineage (GTDB taxonomy): Bacteria > Spirochaetota > Spirochaetia > Treponematales > Treponemataceae > Treponema_D. The sequence continues at coordinate 6,452 of JAGACC010000242.1, read as the reverse complement.
CAAGAGACCGTAGTAATATGGAACAGAAAGCTTTCCGTCTTTGTCTGTGTAATACCTTGTTGACTTTTCGCTAACTGCGTCTTCAAATGTAACTTCGTTGTTCTTAATCTGCTTGCTAAGAGACTTGATTTCGTCTTCGCTGTCGAGTGTTACTGCAGAAATGTCAAGCTTCTTGAACTTGTCCGGGTTTGCCTTTCCGTACTTTGCTGCTTCTTCTGCAGGGAATTCGTTTGTGCTGAATGCTGCAAGGTCGAATGAGCGCTTTGTGCTGTCCATTGCTGCAATAAAGGATTTTTCCTTTGAAGATGCCTTAATGCCGTACATTGGGTTGCCGGAAACTTTTGTGTCTGAACCCATAACGTCGTCGTTGTAGCGCATGAAAGCCAGGTTTGTTGCGGCTGTCTTGCGGAGTTCTGCTTTTGTTGCGTCGTCCGTCTGGTTGTAGAGCTTTTCTGAGTACTTGCCGTTCTCGTCATAGAATCTTGGCAGGATTGCGCGGTTAACGGCGTCCTTTGAAGCGCTCCAGTTTGCCTTTTCTACAGCGGCAGAATATACCATTGAGCGGAGGGTACCTTCAAATGCACCTGTAAAAATTGAATAGTATGTGTTCTGGTTAAGATCCTGACCGTATGCCTTGTAAAGTTCAGCCATGTAGGAAACACGGTCTGCAAATTCAGTGCCAGCCTTGTATTCAATCTTCTGTCCCTTGTAGGAACCGAAAACCGGTGTCTTGCCTGCATGTGAAAGCGACTCAACGACTATGCTTGCGCCGGCAGGAATAAATACGATTGCTGAAATTACCAGAATAATTACGGCTCCTATCTTTGCGCCGTCTTTCTTTGCTTTTTTAGGAGTTGTGATTTCTTCTTCCATAAAGGGAACCCTTCTTTTAAAAATATTCTTGATGAAATGCCTATCCGACAGTAGCGGCAGGACATAAAGTAATACGATTTTATCATTGTATATATTGAGTGTCAACAGTGCAAAAAGTTTTTGCGAAAAAAAAAATAGAATTTTTTAAAAAGTGTATTGACACAAATTATGCGTTATGCTATAGTCATAATCACACGGGGGCTTAGCGAAGCTGGTTATCGCGCTGGCCTGTCACGCCGGAGACCACGGGTTCGAGCCCCGTAGCTCCCGTATAAATGCCCACTTTTTTAAGTGGGTATTTTTTTTTCCATTTTACAAATGGAACATAACAATTTCGGGTAATAGCGCAGCTGGTAGCGCGCTACGTTCGGGACGTAGAGGTCCCCGGTTCGAATCCGGGTTACCCGATTTTATTTTTAAGAGGACTGTCCATGCAAAGAGACGGTCCATTTTTTTTGCAAATGATAAGAAAAATAAATTTTATAACTGACGCAGCTGAGCGCAGGTCGATTGCGCGGAAAATCCTTGAATCCCTTACAGAGTGGTTTGAAGTGGCAGAAAGCAGGGAATCCCTTATAGAAGAATCTGCATCGCTTCCTTTTTTTGCCGCTTATGCTGATGATGTCCTGGCTGGCTTCTTGTGCCTAAAAGAAACTAGTCTTGACACTGTAGACATAGCCGTTACGGGGGTTTTGAAGGAATTCCACCACATGGGGCTGGGACGGGAGCTTGTTGACGCTGCAAGGGCCTTTGCTGTAAGGAAAGGCTATTCATTCCTGCAGGTAAAGACCGTGCGTGAGGGAATGTACGAAAGCTACGACAAGACAAATGCCTTTTACAAAAGGGTGGGCTTTAAAAAGCTTGAAGTAATCGAAGAAATTTGGGATGAATTGAATCCCTGCCAGATATATATAATGAGCCTGAAGTCGGCACTTTCCACGATTGCATGCCGCCGCAGCTACCGGGGAAAATTTTCTTCTGATGAAGTGCCTGAGGAAGACCTGGTGGCAATTGCAAGGGCGGGACTTGATGCCCCGTCTGGATGCAACAAGCAGACTACCAGCCTTATTATTGTAAACAAGAAGGAAATTCTGGACAAAATAAAGGGGGTGATTGACCCGCCTGTAGCACAGACTGCCCCTGCAATGATTGTTGTCCTTTCGCAGAGGATAAACGCCTACCGTGACAGATGCTTTGCCGTCCAGGACTATTCAGCCGCTATAGAAAACATGCTGCTTGCGATTGTGGAACTTGGCTACCAGAGCTGCTGGTACGAGGGCCACATTACTGACGAAGACAGAATCTGTGACAGGATTGCAGAAATATTGAATGTGCCGGACGGATACGACCTGGTGTGCATTCTTCCGGTTGGAAAGGCACTTGATCCTGTTAATGCCCCAAAGAAAAAGCCCCTTGGCGAGCGCATGAAATTTAACGGCTGGGATTAACGGGTGACAGGATGGGGCTGTCGCTTCTACACATTCCCGGTGAAGACGTAGTCCAAGTTTTGTTTTGCGAGTTCTGTGAGGCGGTATATTTTGCTTACCGGGGTGGGGCTGCTGTCCTGCATTTTGAAGCGGGGGAAGAAGCGCGTTATGTGGAGGGGGATTTTTTTGTTGCAGCGGGTTTCCAGGGTGTGGATCCAGTTGCTTAGTTCTAGGATTTCTTCTTCGCTGTCGTTTTGGTTTGGGATGATTAGGGTGGTTACTTCTACGTGGCAAGTTTCTGCTGCGCTTTCTATGAAGGCCTTTGTCATTTCGAGGTTGCCGCCTGCAAAGTTGCTGTAGAATTCGTTTGAGAAGGATTTTAGGTCTATGTTCATTGCGTCTATGTAGCAGGATATTTCTTCCAGGACTTTTAGAGATGCTGTTCCGTTTGTAACGAGTACGTTTTCCAGTCCTGCTTGCTTTGAAAGTTTTGCGGTGTCCCTTACGAATTCATATCCGACCAGAGGTTCGTTGTAGGTGAAAGCCACTCCTATGTTTCCGCTGCTTTTTAGTTCCAGGGCTTTGCTTACTATTTCTTCCGGGGAGATGAATTTGGCAGTTTTTTCGTGCTCGAGGATTTTTTCTGACCAAGAGATGTCGCTGTTCTGGCAGAAGGGGCAGCGGAGGTTACAGCCGTAAGATCCAAGCGAAAGTATTTTCTTTCCCGGCCTGAACATTTTTAGCGGTTTTTTTTCTATTGGGTCAAGGGCGGCGGCGGTTATTTTTCCGTAATTGGAAGCTTCTATTTTTCCGCTTCTGCATGTCCTTGCTCCGCAAAAGCCTTTCTTTCCTTCTTTTATTTTGCATTTCCTAAAGCATACTTCGCAAACAGGCATGGTAGCTCCTTTTGATTTTTTTAGTAATGGCGCACTACCTGGAAGCGGAATAGGTCTACGCTGCTGCTTGGTGGAATTCCTCCCTTCCTCATTGCTATGGAAACCTGGTCTTCTACGGTGTCCACTCCGTCCAAGTCTGGAAGAAGGAGCCCCCTTCTTGAACCGCTCTGTACGATTACTCCGTATTTTTTTACGTCAAGCTGGTCTTTGCTTTCTATTTTTTCCGGCTCGCCAAGAACGTCCACGCTTATGTCCAGCCACTTAAGTTCTTCTTCTTGAACGGCTTCAAAGCGGGGGTCTTGCGAAACGGCACTTACTGCGTTGCAGATTATTTCTTCTGCGAGGTTTTTGCGGACTGGGAGTATTGTTCCTATGCAACCTCTTAGCGCTCCAAATTTATGTATGGAAACAAAGGCACCTGCTTTTTCTTTGAGTATGCTTTGCGGTAACCAGTCTGGCACTTCCATGGTCTTTTTGTTTTTTACGTAGTATTCAGCGGATGCCCTTGCAAGCTTTACGTAGGGGTCTGATTTGTCTTTTTTTTCTTCTATAGATTTTGCTTCTTCGTCAAGTCTTTGGCTTAGGAAATGCCTTGATTCATCTTTTCCTGAAGGAATGAAGGAACATATTCCGTAGCCAACCCCGGTTACGTCTTCGTGGGAGTATTGCTTTGCATCCACTTTTGTTCCGTCAAGAGCACCTGCCATTATTACAAAAGACTTGTGTCCGCATTCAGCTGCTTTGTCCCGGAAGCTTTCGTCAAAGTCAAAGAGCTTTGCAAACTGGGCGGTCGAGCAGACTTCCATTATTCTTTTGTCGTATTCAGGGCCTTCTTCTGCAAAGCCGTATGGACCGTAGCTCTGAAGCTTGTGGGATAAGTCTCCGCTTGCAACATAGACTGTTTTGCGGTCAAGTTCTTCCACCGCATTTTTTATTATGCTGCCAAATTCGTAGTGCTTTAAAAGGTCAAGTCCAGAAAGTCCTGTGCGAACAAGCTTAAAGTTGCGGTATTTTTTTTGGATGAAGTAGAGGGGAACCATTGTGCCGTGGTCAAGATCCGGATTCTTTTGGCCTAGGCATCCTGCTGGAAAGTTTTTGGAGCTGCAATTTTTTTCTATAAGTTCAACAAGCTCTGTGTCGTACTCCACTTTGAATTCTACCTGGGGAGCATTGAACTGGGCAAATGAACCCTGGGCATTCTTTCCGGGAGAAATGTGGAAGTAGTCGCTGTAGCATATGCTGTGCGGGCTTGAGATGATTATGGTTTCCGGTTTTAGTGCGGCAATTTCTTCTGCAACCTTTTCGTAGGCGGCGGTTGTTTTTTGCACCTGACTTTCGCTTCCCCTTCCAACTTCTGGAACTATCATTGGCGGATGAGGAACCATAAATGCGGCTATGACTGGCATTTTTACCCCCTTGGAATGCTTTTATTTTTATTATGAGGCATAGGGGCTATTTGTCAAGTCTTGCGCTAGTCTAGTCCTTAAACCCAAGTGCGGCGGATAGGCCTGTGCTTTCTATGTTGGAGACGGAGACTTTGAATAGCAGCTGTAGGACTTTTCCGATTGTGGCTCTTGTCTGGGGGCTTAGCTTGCTGTAGGACTTGAACATGGTTTTTGCGGAAGAGAACACGTTGCTGCTAAGCTCTGTGTTGGTCTTTGCATTTGTGGAATTTAGCACGCTGAATATTGCCTCTATAAAAACTTCGCGTTCTTCCTGGGGAATTTCCTGAATCCACTGGTTTACGGTAGACGCTATGAATTTGCTTTGCTCCGTGGTGTCTTCTTTTTTTACGAAGCTTAGTGCCTCTGTGTGCCAGCTGAATGGGTCGTGCTGGTAAAGGCCTTCGTTGTCGCTTTCTACGGTGGTGTAGCCTGTGTCGTGGCAGAAGAGCATTCCCACTATGGAGAGCTGGGGGAAGTATGAGCGGACTTTTTCTCTTATTGCAAGGTATTTGTCTGTTTTAAAGAAGCCTTCGCTAAAGCCGGGGCCGTCGTTGTTGTAGACTAAAAGCAGCCTGTTCTGGATTTTGGGGCTTGCGTTTGCTGCGGAATAGATTGCAAGGTTTCCTCCTTTTGAATGTCCTGCAATGCTTATCCTGCCTCCAAAGAAAGATGCGGCTTTTTCCAGGTATTCAAGGGCATCCTGTTGGGCGGGAACTGTTTCCTTGTAGCCTAGGTTGAAGTCTTCCTTCCAGCCTACGATTGTGTCGTCGGTTCCACGGTAGACTATGCAGACTGACGGGTTTCTTTTTCCGGCTTTTCGTATCCTGAATGCCAGCGCTGCAAACTGCTCTTCTTTTTGAAGGTCTATCTTGTTTACAAAGCCGCTTGCCTCTATGTTACCGAAGCGGGTTGAATTTGCCGCTTTTATGAAGAGGTCTACTGTTTCCCTGTTGATTAATGCTCCCGTGTCGCTGCGGTCTTCCACATCCGGTGAAGCGGAAAATCTCTGTGCTATCTGCTTTAGGGTGACTCCCTTTTTGCAGAATTCGCTTGGGATTATCCCCTCAAAGTTAAGGTATGTTATCTGGCAGAGTATTACTGCGTCTATTTCGTTTAATGGGGATGCACAAAAGTCTATGTCTCCTCGCCAGCCGATGTAGTCTATTATGTTGGACATTTTTCCTCCAAATTGTTTGCTTATCCCCCTGCATAAAAAAGCCTAGCCCCGATTGGAAGGGCGCAAGTTGCCGTTAGGCAATGGAGGCGTAAGCCGGAACCCTGGAAAGCGGGTAAAACCACCCTCCATGGTGTTTTTACCCGCGAGTTTACTTCCGAAAACTCGCCCTGCCTTAATGCTAAGTAACGACGCGCCATCCCTGGCGCTACTTGTTATAGTAAAAACACCATGGAGTTTGACCGGGCACTTTGTGACCGGGCACAGTAATACCGGCAGTATGCTCCAAAGCTTTAATTGCACAAGAATAAAGTTTATGCTAATATGAATATAATAAATTTTTAGACAATAATACAAGGTGGATTTTTATGAAGATAGAATCTCTTTTTGACTATTTGGCAGGAAATTCCTATCCCGGACGCGGAATTGTTACCGGCGTAACAAGTGACGGAAAATTTGCTGTTTCTGCATATTTTATTATGGGAAGGAGCGAGAACAGCCGCAACCGTGTCTTTGTTGAAGACGGAAGGGGAATCCGCACACAGGCATTTGACCCCTCAAAAATGAAGGACCCAAGCCTTATCATTTACGCACCTGTACGCGTAATTACAACATCCGGCGGAACTGACACTGTTGT
>JAGACC010000033.1 GCA_017614295.1 Treponema sp. | reverse complement strand
TTGCACTTGCAGTTGTTGCAGAAAGCGACTCCTATGCATTCTGGGAACTTTCTGCCGCAATCTATTCTTCTTTTTTAGTCTTGTGCTGTCTTTTCCCTTTCACAAAACAGATAAGCGCCTTTCTTGGAAAGTTCTTTTGGACGGAAGAAGTCTGGCACGTCGTTGCATTTTATATGGCAGCATGCGTGATTGTCATAGCCGTATTCTACCTTCTGTACAATATTCCATGGTTTGACTCGCTAATAATTCCAAGGCGCGTAAAGCAAAAGGCCGTAACGAACAGGGCTATGCGTTACTTTGCGGAAAGCGGTGTCTACTGTACAAGTAAACATTCTGGCATACTGGTGTTTGTCTCCTATTTTGAGCATGAAGTGCGCATTATAGCGGACAAAGGCCTTAACGACAATATTGCGGACGGTTTATGGGAAGAGGTTGCTGATGAAGTTGCACAGAGCATTGCAAAAAAATCTGCAAAGGACGGATTTTTAGCGGCAGTAGAAAAGTGTGGCGAAGTGTTTGCAAAATATTTTCCGCTGGACACACCTGATGAGTACAATCCGAATGAACTTTCCGATGGCCTTGTCATTCTTAAGGAGTAACCATGTCAAAGAAGAAGTCATCGCATAAGAAAAAGAGTTATTCTTTTAAGGGTAGGCCTATTACCGTGTGTAGTCGCAAGAAGGAAAGCAAATTTTCTTCCGTTTTGGTTTGGGTTGTCCGCCTTTTGATTTGGGTTCCTATTGTGCTGGCATTTGTCATGGCCGGCATTGAATCGTCAGGCTCCAAAAAAGAATCGGGCAAAGTACGCTCAAGCGTGGCATCCTCGTCTTCAAAATTCAGTGCGGGCAGTGACGGTCTTTATGAACTAACAGGCCCCGTTGTGGACGCTGCTGGATTGCTGGATGAGACCCAATACAAAGATCTTGACGCTTTTTTAAGAGACCTTGACTCCACTACAGGAGTACAGATTGCAGTTCTTACCGTTCCAAGCCTTAACGGAGCAACTGTAGAAGAATTTTCCATACGCCATGCGGAAAAATGGAAGCTTGGGCAAAAGGGCGTAGATAACGGTGCCCTTCTTGTTGCTGCAATGGAAGAGCATAAACTCCGCATAGAGACCGGTTACGGAACAGAGGCGACTCTTACCGATGCAAAGTGCTCCAGAATCATAAACAACATACTTGCACCAAAATTTAAGCGCGGTGATTACGGGGACGGAATAGTGCAGGCTGTAAAAACAATGGCAAGCATTATCACAGAAGATGAAAGCCTTACTTACGGTGAAGACTCAAAAGAATCGGGTTCAACAAAAGTATCTGATGCGTCAAAAGAATCCGGTAAGCCAGAATCTCCAATTTACTTGTGGGGTGCCGTTTCTCTGCTTTTTTGGATTATTTGCAAATTCCTTATTTTGCCTATAGTTAGCGTATTCTTAAATGTAATAGATTTGATTTTTGGAACCAGTCTATGCGATTCCTTGGAGGATTCTGCTTTCGGAAGCTTTGTTTCTGGAGTCAGTTCCTTTGGCGGAACAGGTGGATTTAGCGGTGGTGGAGGCGGCTTTAGCGGCGGAGGCGGCGGCTTTGGTGGCGGCGGTGCATCCGGCGGTTGGTAAACCCTGCACTTGTCTTTTGACCGCAAAAAACGCTATATTATACTCATGGACGTAAAATCACTTTATGCAGAAATTCTTAATGAACATAACTTGAACCCTTCGCACAAGGGGGTAATGCAGGACGCATCCCTTACACTGCGCGGTGTGAACCCAAGCTGCGGGGACGACATCTATCTTCAGCTTAAGGTAGACGAAAACGGAATCATAACGGAAGGTTCTTTTAACGGATCTGGTTGCGCAATAAGCCAGGCTAGCGTAGACATGATGCTGGACGACATTATTGGTAAAAGCAAGGACGAAGCTCTTAGGCTTTCCGACCTCTTTACGGATATGATCCACGGAAAGATTTCTGACGACTCCGCTCTTGAAGAACTGGACGAAGCTGCAAGCCTTAAGAACATAAGCTTTATGCCGGCACGCGTAAAATGCGCTGTACTTGGCTGGCACACAATGGAAGAAATGCTAAAGAACGGAAAGAGTGAAGGGCAGGGGCAGGCTTCCCACTGTAACGTTTAGCTTTGGTTTTAAGTCTTTGGCAGGAAACAAGTCTTTATTGGCTTAGGAATAACACTTATGCGCAAAAAAAAAACGCTTCCTTTTGCGGGAAGCGCTTTTTGTATGGAAGAATCAATAATTATTTCTTCTTCTTGTTAACAGCATCCTTGAGAGCCTTTCCAGCCTTGAACTTTGGTGCCTTGGCTGCTGCGATCTTTATCTCTTCACCAGTCTGTGGGTTGCGGCCTGTGCGAGCTGCACGCTTTCCTACTTCGAATGTACCGAATCCGATGAGCTGAACGCTGTCTCCCTTTGTAAGCTGCTTAGTTACTGTTTCGATGAATGATTTTACAAATCCTTCCGTATCCTTCTTTGAAAGACCTGTGTCAGCTGCAATTGCATCTACTAATTCTGATTTGTTCATACTAATTTTCTCCAGATTAGAAGTTTATAGCCTCAATTTTTGGGGCATAGTTATAGTATATATGATTTTGCGCCAGAATTCTAGTGGTTATTCAAGAAATTTGGAAAAAAGTGCTGAATTTCTGCATGTTCAAGAGACTTACGCCCGATTTGAAGGGTTTCCTTTGGCAAGACCGCCTTTAGGCGGGCCGGACACAGTGGAAGCAGAAATGCCGTCCAAATTATTAAAGAAGAAAAAATGATTTAAACAAAAAAAAATCTCCCTTGACAGGAGATTGTAAACCAAGTTCTAAGACCTCTGGTCAAAGACTTTAGTCGGGACGACAGGATTTGAACCTGCGACCCTCTGGTCCCAAACCAGATGCGCTACCAGCTGCGCTACGTCCCGATTTGTATGGAGAATGACGGGATCGAACCGCCGACAACCTGGGTGTAAACCAGGTGCTCTACCAGCTGAGCTAATTCTCCGTGGTTAAGATGATAGTAATATATCAAGTTACCAAAAAAGTGTCAATAGCAAAACAGAAAAAAAATCAAAAAAAATAAAATTTTTTTTCAAAGCCTATTTTCCTATTCTTTCTTTTCTATTCTTTCTATTTTCCAAGCCCTGTGGATTTTGCTGTTCCTGTAGTCGGCAGGGATGGTTTTTTCCGTTATGTCTGTTGCCTTGTAGAGAAGCTCTCCGTTCATGCGGGAGGGTAGCCTCTGCTCTTCAAAGACAAGCCTTCTGCTGTTGGTGCTAAAGTAGAGGGTTCCGTCCGGTGTAAGCAAGGAAAGCGATTTTCTTACCAGTGCAGGCCAGTCCCTGTTTATGTCCAGTGTAGCGTCGCTCCGCTTTGAGTTGCTGAATGTTGGGGGGTCAAGGATTATTATGTCAAAGAGCCTTGTTCCGCCTTCGCTTCCCAAAGATTTTTCTGCAATTTTCCTGTCCAGGTATGCGCTAACGTCTTCCCTTGTAAAGGCATATTTTGTTTTGTCCGTAAATCCGTTTGCGGCCATGTTGTCTCTTGCCCAGTCAAGGTAAGTGTTGCTTGTGTCTACGCTTTCTACAAAAGAAGCACCGCCTTCCGCAGCGTATACGGAAAATGAGCCTGTGTAGCAGAAGAGGTTAAGGACAGCCTTTTGTCTGCATTCACCGCGAACTGTGTCCCTTAGAGGTCTGTGGTCAAAGAAGAGGCCTGTGTCTATGTAGTCCGTAAGGTTTACGTAAAAAATCTGCCCCTGCTCAAATACAAGCCCTTTTACATAGGGTCTGTCTTCTCTGCTTAGCTTGGAGTATTGAGCCGTTCTGCCGCCCTTTCCGTCGTCTTCTGCAATGCGCCTGCGTCTTTTTACAAGAACGTGGTCTTCTTCTATTCCGGTTACTTCTGCTGCGGCTTTTGCCATGCTCTTTAGCCAGAGGTTTTCTTCTTCGTCGTCCTTTTCGTAGGGGCGTTCGTAGAGGTAAAGGTGGATGTATGTTCTGGAAGCTTCTTCTGCAACAACGGATGCTGCGTCCGGACCGTTACGGCTTATGGCTGCGTTGTGTTCGTTCTGCTGGAGTATGGCCGAATATTTGTCTCTTGTTCCTTCCGGGAGGAAAGTGTAAATGTCTGCCGCCAGGGGAATTTCCGGTATGTCCCTGTCGTAGAGCCTGTAGCATGTGATTCTGTTTTTTCTTGCCCACTTGCGGAGCTGCTTGTACTGCTTGGAAAGCCTGTTTGCAAAGATTTTTGCCTGGTATTCTGTTTTTTCCGGGCTGTCCGGTGAAAAGGGTTTGTTTTCCATAAAAATATTATACGGAAAATTGCGGGTGTGCACAATGATTTTTTCTTCTTTTTGGACGGTAGTTCTATAGGCTCTACCATTTTGTTTGTTGGCTAACTCGAGCGGATGTTTTTTTTCGTCACCGCCGTTCCAGGGTTCCGCCTCTCGGCTCCATTGCCTCTGGCAACGCACTTCGTGCGCCCTTCCATGGCGGCGTAGGTCTCCACAAAAAATCCCTCCATGGATTTTTTGTGGATTGCAGAATCGCTTTGCAATTCTGCACGTGCTAAGCCGCCCTCCGTGGCGTTTTACTGTTTGGCAAGGAAGGGGAAATCCTTGTGGCTGGCTGGTTTTCCGCTCAAATTTAAGCCATTTTCTGCCGAAAATCCTTATGATATGGACAAAAACGTGGGAAAATATCTAAAAAAATTTATTTTTTCTCTCTTGATATTATTAGCGGGTACTTTTTTTGCTTTTGCCTCTACCCACACCGTAAAAAAGGGCGAAACTCTTTATGCCATAAGCCGCATGTACGGTGTTTCAGTAAGCGACTTAAGGGCTGCTAATGGGCTTGGCTCTTCGTCCGTTCTT
>JAGACC010000241.1 GCA_017614295.1 Treponema sp. | reverse complement strand
TTCTTCTTCGTTCTTTGTCTGTACAAAAACTTCGCTGCCAAAATCTATGTTCTTTTTTAAAATCTGGGCTTTTTCTTCTTTTTTTTCTGCCTCAGAAAGGGCGCCTTCTATAATCTTTCCGTCTTTTGTCTTGAACGTTCTTTCTGCAAGAAGGTTGTTCTGGTCGTAAAGCTTTATCGTAGTTGAATCGTACTTGTCTTTGTCCGTTCTTTCTACGGATGCTTCTGCCCTAAGTCCGTTGGTGTATACAGTTTTTACAACTTTGCTTGTAGAAGAAATCTTTTTTCCGTCTTTTAGCAAAGAAGTTTCCTCTCCCGCCAAGACTCCGTTCTGGTAAAGCTGGTCAGTTCTTTTTTCATAGACATTTGTGGTGGTGCAAGAAAAAAGCAAAAGCGCAAGCACAGAGGCCGCAAAGTTCAAGGAGAGAATTTTTATTAACTTATGGCTAAAAAACTTTTTCTTCATACAAGGTATATTATAGCACATTTATCTCTGGAATTCTATAGAGATTTAGAACAGGGAAATCAAGATTGGGTTGCGCTTCCGGTCAAATCCGTCTGATAAACCCGCGGTGTCGCGGAATTTTTATTAAAGCCTTACTGGGCGTCAGAAGATAATTATCTTACGTCTCGCACCGCTCCGTACCCGCAACGAAGTTTCAAGCCATGCGGGTTTTCAGCCGGCTTTGCCCTCACGCTCCACCCAATCTTGATTTCCAGTTGCTTGGTATACGAACAGTTTCTATGGTTCTGGAAACAAGCAAAGAACTCTTGCTTAGTTGCTAAAGTGCTTACAGACTATGTTGCTTACATTGCCGTACTTGTCTTCTACCCAATAGTAGACATACTGGTTTGTATACCAGTTATACATGTCTGCATTGTGGTCATAATAGAATTCCTCGTAGGTTTCAACAAGAAGGTCTCCGTGCCTTTCAAGCCAGCTGCTTCCTTTGTCGCTGTCATTAGATACGTAGCGGTATACTTCGTAAGGATCGTCACCGCCATCCCAAGTAAGAGATGCATAGCCACCGTTTGAGTCATTTGTTATGTCTACAGACAGGGTTATGTCTTGGTCAAATTTGTCTTTCAGATGTTTGCAGGAAGAAAAGCAAAGCGATGCTGCGCCAATAAGGGCAAGAGTCAAAACTGTGGTAAAAAGTTTGATGTTCTTTTTCATAGTTAAAATCTCCATAATTATCTATCTTCATTTTTAGAAACACTGCTGGAAAAAAAAGATTACATCCTTCTTTCCAAAGTGCTACGTAAAATAAGACACCTGTAAAAAGAAAAAGTGTCACTTTTTTGTAAAAAATTTATGCTTTAAATACGTTTGGAAAAAAGAGCGCGGCAGGGATTGGAGGGGCGGCGCAGCCGTTGCGGAGCAATGGAGGCGAAAGCCGGAACCCCGGAAAGCCCATAAAAAATGGCCTCCTTGCCATTTTTTACTTACAGTTTTTCTAACGAAAAACTGCGGGTCCTTATTGCAAACATTTGACGCGCCATCCGTGGCGCTGCTTGTTAGCCAGAGTAAAAAATGGCAAGAACTTCTTTCATACAACATTTATATGACCAAGAAACTGCCGCAAAAAAAACATCCGAAAGCTCCTAAAAGAAGCCCCGGATGCTTAGTATTTTCAGTTTGTTTTTAGCTTGCTTTTAGTTTTCACCATTGCCAACAAGGCACATCCATTCGGCTTCTGCACACAAAGTGTCACCAACAAAAGCCTTCCCTGCCTGCTTTACCATGCGGGGAGAAACGCGGAGGTTTGTAACTTCCATGCGAACAGTGTCTCCCGGGCGAACCTGATGGCGGAACTTTACCTTGTCCACAGTGGCAAGGAAAAAGAGCGAGCCTTCTGCAAAAGTCTTCTGCAGGCTAAGAGCGGCACCTCCACCCTGAGCCATTGTTTCTATAAGGATTACTCCTGGAACAACCGGGTACTGGGGGAAATGTCCCTTAAAAAAGAAATCTTCATCGGTAAATTTTCTTGTGCATACACAGCCGTTTTCGTCATAGCTTTCGATTGTGTCTACGAACAAAAAGGGTTTTCTGTGGGGCAAAAGCGTTTCAATTTCTGTAAATGCTGCCATTTTTTTCTCCATATAATTTATTTTTACAGTCTTTATTCCTACCAGTCTTTATTACTAACCGTCTTATTCTTCTCCGTTCCAGCAGTAGGTGCAGAGCTTGCAGTGGTCAAGACCCGTACTGTCCAGCATGTCGTCCAAGCGGTGGTAGCGAAGGGTTGTAAAGTTAAGCTGCCTTCTTATTTCTTCCAGCATTGCATCGTACTTGGGATTGTTGGGATCGCAGTATTCCTTTAGAACCTTCTCGCTTACGTTGTCTCCTTCAAACTGCTTTACAACTCTGCGGGCAATAAGATCCATCTCCGACTTTGAGCGTGAAAAGTTAAGGTACTTGCAGCCAAACATAATCGGCGGGCATGCAGGGCGAACATGAACTTCCTTTGCTCCTGACTTGTACAAGAAATCAGTTGTTTCGCGAAGCTGTGTTCCGCGGACAATTGAATCGTCTATCAGAAGGATTTTCTTTCCCTTGATGAGCGGCTGAACCGGTATAAGCTTCATGTGGGCAATAAGGTTTCTCTGCTCCTGGCTTGTGGGCATGAATGAACGCGGCCAAGTAGGAGTGTATTTGATGAAGGGACGTGCAAATGGTATGCCGGATTCGTTTGCATAACCAACTGCATGTGCTGTTCCGGAGTCTGGTACGCCTGCAACTGAATCCGCATCGATTGCAGTTTTTGCATCGCGGTCACGGCGGGCAAGATAGCGTCCGCAGTTATAGCGCATGTCTTCTACGTTAACGCCCTCGTAAGAAGCGGTTGGGTAGCCGTAGTAAATCCAGAGGAAGGTGCAAATCTTCATCGTCTTCTGGGGCTGCTGCAAAACCTCGTATCCGTCTGCGGTAACAAAGTCAATTTCTGCAGGTCCAAGCTCGTGGCAGTCCGTATAGCCAAGGTTTATGTAGGCAAAGTTTTCAAAAGAAACGCAGTGGGCAAAAGCTCCGGCATCATCTTCCTTTTTACCAATCTGCAAAGGCGTGCGTCCAAATTTGTCCCTGGCAGCAAAGATTCCGTCGGGAGTCATAACAAGCAGGGTAACGGAACCCTTAACCTTCTGCTGAACGTATTTAATTCCGTCAAGAATAGAATTTTCGTGGTTAATCAGCGCAATAATAAGCTCTGTCTGGTTAATTTCTCCACCGGACATTTCCAAAAAGTGGGTACCGCTTTTTAAAATCTCGTCAACAAGTTCGTCTTTGTTTGTTACAATGCCAACAGTCGTTACCGCAAAGCGTCCCAAGTGGGAGTTCACCATAAGCGGCTGCGGTTCGTAGTCAGAAATACAACCAATGCCAAGCTTACCGTGCATTCCGTCAATGTCGCGCTCAAATTTTGTGCGGAAGGGAGAATTTTGAATGTTGTGGATAGAACGCTCAAAAGTTCCGTTGTCCGCGTAAATGGCTATTCCACCGCGCCTTGTTCCCAAGTGCGAATGATAGTCGATTCCAAAAAACAAGTCCAGGGAACAGTCCCCCTTACTTGCAACGCCAAAAATTCCGCCCATAGCCACCTCTTATAAACTAGGCCTAGATTATAAAGAAAATCGCAGAAAAATTCAATTATGGGGGTCTCTATTTTTTCTTCTCTTTTTGCGGCACCTACTCTTTGAACCGAACACCCTTCTGCCACCATCCATTCCCAGTGTGTGGGCTTTCCGGGGTTCCGGCCTTATCTGTAAACAAATAGCGCCATGGAGGGCGCGTTGTCTGTTAGCACTTCAACCTGGTGAGTTTTCCACCGGAAAACTCATGCTAAAAAATTGCACGGATGCAATTTTTTAGCAACCGCCTCTCCAATCCCTGCCGTGCCTTTGTC
>JAGACC010000240.1 GCA_017614295.1 Treponema sp. | reverse complement strand
TCCCCAAAAAATCCCTGATTCAAAAATTAAATTTAAAAAAATCAAGACAATTTTTAACTCTTGAAAATAAAAGAAATTAGAAAAGCCCATTTTTAACCTTCCGCAAAAAAAATCCCTGTACACTTTCTATATTGTAAAATCATGGCGCAAAAGAATTCCTTCCGGGGAGCAAGTGAAGGCACATTTTCTTCCCTGGCAAGGACAAGAGCTTATGCAGCAAGAAAACTTTGCAAAGAAAAAAAGTTGGCACAAAATTTGCTATTAAATAAGCGAAGTTTATTGTTACAAAGTATCGCAAGAAAAAACAGGAGTAAGAAATGACAAGTGAGGTTAACAAAAATTATATTTCTCAAATCCAGAAATACCCGCTTTTAAGTGCCCAAGAAGAGCTTGAGCTTGCAGATAAAATTCAGGGGGGAGACAAGAACGCCCTCAACAGTTTAATAAACAGCAACCTCCGCCTGGTTGTAAGCATTGCATACCGCTTTTATTCAGCAAACATGTCCATCATGGATTTGATTCAGGAAGGCAACATGGGCCTTATAACCGCAGCAGGAAAATTCAAGAGCTGCTTTAACACAAGGTTTTCCACCTACGCCTACCCCTGGATTGTCCAGTACATGAACCGCTACGCCTCTTCTAGAATGGCATTCATTCCACTGCCACACCGCAAGGAAGACATGATCCGCAAAATAAAGGAAGCCGCAGCATACCTTTCCGGACAGAACGGCACAGAACCTTCAAGCGCAGAAATTGCAGTATTCCTTAGCATCCCGGAAGAAAAAATCGACCGCTACATGAGCTACGAATACAGCGTATCTTCACTGGATTCAGAAACAAATTCAGAAGATTCAAGCACATCAATCATAGACTTCCTCGCAGACTTTACCTACAATCCGGAAGAGAATTACCTGGACAAGGAAAAGAGGGCACATATAAGAAGCCTTGTAGACATTCTTCCTTCCGCAGAAAAGAACGTAATATACATGCGCTACAACTTTAACGGAGAAAAGAACGCAAAGACCCTCCGCGAGATTTCCAAGGTTGTAGGAATAAGCCCGGAAGCTGTCCGCCAGATAGAAATCCGTGCGCTAAAGCATCTAAGGACAGACTTCTCCACTCAGGAAAAGGCTGTTGCAAGAATGTAGTAACAAAAGAAACCTACGCCACCATGGAGCCCGGGTTGCTTGCAACCTTCCAGTCCCGCGCAAGCGGGATGACCGTTAGGGAAGGGCGGAACGGTGGTGACGAAAGTAATATTAAAGTAGTAGAGAAATTGCATGGTAGAGCAAAAAAACTACCGTCCAAATAAAAATACAACAACTAAAAAAGAAAGTGGACAGAGGAGAGAGTAAAGCACTGTCCTAATTAAAAAAGGGAAAGCAGTAAAAAAGTTAAAGAAGACTTTGGGCAACCATCCCCAGTGCAAGGGGAATAAAAAGGTTGTCCAAGTCTTTTAGAGGCAGCAATTCAATAAACATACCCACAGACGCAACGCATAGGGCAACCTTCGCATTAAAGCAAACCAAAAAGCAAGATACAAAAATAGCGGCAAAACAGGTAAGGCTTCCCGCTACGGTTTTTCCCTGGGTAAGGGGAATTTTTACTTTTCCAAAGAGTTTTCCGGCAAGGCTTGCAAGTCCGTCTCCAAAGGCAAGGGCATAAATTCCAATGGAAGCGGCAAAAGGTTCAAAGAGAATGGCTGCAAGTATTATTCCAGCACAGAGGGTTACCGGTCCAAGAACAAAACGGTTTTCGTCACGCTTTCGGGCAGCGGCGGCTGTTACGGCAGAGACAAGGGGAATGGACTTTCCCTTTAGCCGCATGAATTCCGCTATAGAGTAAAGCACGAGGGCTGCGGTCAATGCAAAAAGGACGGGTAACCGTGCAAACTGCAAAAACAGCGGTATGAACGCACTGCAAACATGTATGGACTTTCTAAAAAGCTCCTTTGCAATGTCGTTCAACAGCTGTCTGCTTACGATTCCGTCTTTTTCACAAGGATATTTTTTATTCAAGCCCTTCCTCGCCATCCATAAGCATAGGAATCTTTGTATAGATTTCCGGGCTGTATTCAGAACCAGGTATAGTAATATACTTAATGTTCTGTTCCGCAAGGTTTGACGAATCAAGGCGTATCATTGTCTTTTGGTTGCGTGAAAGTGCATCCCATGCGCGGAGGCTTTCCTGCAGAGCAACAATTGCCTTACCGTTCATCTCGCTGTTACCTGTCATGTTGGCAATCCTAGAAAGAGTTGCACCAAGGTTGTTAGAAGCCTTCATGTAGGTGTCTACAAAGTCTCCGTGGTCTTCGCGTATCTGCGGAAGAACAATCTTGTAGCCCTGGCGTTTTTCTTCCAGTATTTCCAAAAGCTTGTCGTAGTAGCCGCGTGCAGCATAGAAGTCGTTGCGGTTCCACAGTGTGTTTGCAAGAGCAAGCAGCATGTGTGTGTCTGACGGGGCAGCTTCTGAACCAACCATAAGAGAGGCAAGAGCTTCCTGATAGTTCTTTTTGTTGTACTGAATGTAGCCCATCTTGTAGCGGATGGACGGAATGTCATTCTTGTTTTCGATGGCATTCTTGTAGTTTTCAAAAGCACTGTCAGCGTTGCCGTCCTTAAAGTAGTAGATGTCTCCAAGGTCTGCGTAGAGCTTACCAATATCCTGGTTTCCGGTATAGGCGTTAAGGTCCTTGTTGGATTCAAAGAGCTCAATTCCGCTTATGTATGCCTTCTGTGCCTGGATATACTGCTTTTCTCCGCAGTACATCTCTCCAAGGATGCGGTAAGTGTTTATGTACTTGTAGGTATCCTTCCTCTTTAGAGACTTCTTGTTCTCAAAAGCCTTAATTGCTTCTTCGCAGGTTGTTCTTGCAGAAGCGTCGGCCTTTGTCTGAACATAGTAGCGGGCAAGGTTGTAGAGTGCAACAGGATCAGACGGGTCGCGCTCAACTGCCATGGTAAGGATAGGCTTTACGTTCTCTATCTGAGAGCGGAGGTTTTCCTCTGACGGGCGCAATTCACCGTAGCGTTTGTCAAAGAGGTAGCCGCCAAGTTCCGTAACGTCGGAAGACTCAACGTACTTCATCTTCTTTGGATAGAAGTATTCCTTATAGTTAAGAACGGTAGCCAAGTCGTCCGTGCGTATAAAGTAGCGCATCTGGCGGGCTGAATACCTGTCGTAAAGCTTGTCGTCTTCACCGTAAAGTTCAACAAGAAGGTCGTACTGCTTCTTTGCTTCCGGGAATTTTTCCACGTTGCCTTCAATGTCTGAATCTGCCCATTCAAGGTAGAGGTCTCCAAGCGCAAGTATTGCATCCGGGTCATTTATGTGGTAGTCAAGAACTTCCCTGGTAAGAATGCGTTCTGCCCTTTCCCAGCGGAAAAGTTCTGCTTCCATTTCTGCCCACTCAATACCAGCATACTTGTCGTGGTCAAAGCGTTCAAGGATAGCCCTGTACATTGTGGATGCATTAGGTCCAAGTGAACTGTCGCCTTCTTCTACAGACAGGCTTGGGGTAAACAAATTCC
>JAGACC010000239.1 GCA_017614295.1 Treponema sp. | reverse complement strand
TTGGCAAAAAAGACGGCATTACCTACGGTCTTGGAACAGTTGATTTTTTTGGCTACGAGAAAGCAGGGGAAATGCTATTTGAAACAAAGGCAATTGAAAGCGGCTTTGAACTGGTCTTTGACGGTGATCCTTCGGACTATCCGCATATACCTTCCGGTTATAAGATTCTCTTCCAGATTGCTTGGATTGAAGGCGAGGGCGAAGAAGAATATAATGTCGTAAGCTTTTGCACTTGCTAAGGCAAAATGGAGGGCTCATGGATGCAAAACGCGGCTACGTGCCAAAGGATGAAAGGGATTTTTCTGCATCGGCGGTAGAAAAACTTCGCAAGGCTTCTAAGCATGTCTGCTACCTTATAAACGAAGGCTACGACCTAAAGTCCGCTTCCACATTTGTTGGTAACCATTACGCACTTTCTGAACGCCAGAGGCTTGCCCTTGTTAGGAGCGTTGCAACGGAAGAGCAGCTTTCCATCCGCAGGTCCAAGGAAAAGACCTCTGCTTTGGGGGAAGAAGTCTGGGTGGACGGATTCAACACAATAATCACTCTGGAAGTAATGCTAAGCGATTCGCTTTTGTTTGACTGCATGGACGGAACCATACGGGACCTTGCTGCTTTGCGGGGCACATACAGAATCATTCCCGAGACAAAAGAAGCTGTTTGTATTCTCCTTGAAGCTTTTGAAAAGATGGATGTTTCTTCTGTTCATATTCTGCTGGACGAACCAGTCTCAAACTCTGGGCGCTTAAAGGCACTCATTGCAGACTTGGGCGTGGGAAAAAACTTTAGTCTGGACATTCGGCTTCTAAAGGATGTGGACCGGACCCTTTGGCAAAAAAGCAACGTCATCACATCCGATTCAATTATCCTTGACCATTGCATAAGCTGGGTGAATTTAACCAGGGCTTTTGCAGAAGGTAGGGCCGCAAAGACTCTCCGTGTCTGGGAATAAATGCTTTTTATTTATCTATACTATTGACACTTTTACAAAAAAATGCTAAAGTTCATATAACATTTTAATATACTTTAAGATGGAGCCTCGCAAATGGCTCCTTTTTTATTATAAGGCTCTGAACATTTTCGGGGCAGGGGTATTTTTTCGATTTGGAATATATTGCTGCAGACTCCATTCCTTATTTTACGGAAAGCTCGCGCATTGTAGAAGAAGCGGGTTGCCGTCTGATTGAACTTCAGGTTGTTCCCCAGGGGGGCAATGTGAATGTTACCGCCGTAATAGCATCGCTTGATCCTGCAAAAGATATTGGCGTTTCGGACTGTTCAAAGGTTCAGCGTGCACTTATGCCGGCTTTGATTGCATTCCTTGGCAAGAGCGAGGACAATGTTTACATGAGCGTCTGTTCTCCGGGACTTGAGCGTACTATCCGCAATGCCGCTGAATTTTCATTTTTTACCGGAAGGGAAGTTAAGGTTTGGGACAGGCAGGTTGGCGACTGGGTTCCAGGAACAATCGAAAGTTCTGACGCAGAACATCTTGTATTAAAAACAAAGGAAGGTTCAAAAGACATTCCTTATTCAGATATTGCAAAGGCAAAATTTTTACATTAAAAGGGAGGCTTGATATGTCAGAAATGGCAGATGCAATCCGTGCGCTTTCTGCAGAGAAAGGAATCAGCGAGGATTCAATCAGGCAGACAATTGAGAACATGATTAAGGCGGCTTACAGGAAGACTTTCCCTGCCGCTGGCGATAACTGCGTCGTTGAAATTGCAGATGACATGAGCGATGTCTCTGTTTATGCAATGAAGACCGTTGTAGACGGTGTTTATGACCCTGCTACGGAAATTGAGCTGGAAGAAGCTCAGAGGCTCGTAGAGGATGCTTCAGTCGGCGACACAATGAAGATTGAGATAGATCCAAAGAGCTTTGTCCGCGCATCCGTTTCCGTTGGAAAGCAGAATGCACACCAGGCTCTTAACGAAAGCTTTAAGGACAACCTCTTCAATGAATACAGGGATAAGGTTGGTCAGGTAATCATCGGCTATTACCAGAGGGAGCGCAACGGCAACATCTATGTGGATCTTGGAAAGGTTGAAGGTGTTCTTCCCCAGAAGTACCAGGCTCCTCACGAAAGCTACGACAAGAACGAAAGAATCAGGTCTTACGTAAAGGAAATCCGCAAGAATTCTACCGGAATCCAGCTTATACTTAGCCGCACAGATCCTGAATTCGTAAAGAGAATTATAGAAATAGAAGTTTCCGAAGT
Source organism: Treponema sp. (assembly GCA_017614295.1). Lineage (GTDB taxonomy): Bacteria > Spirochaetota > Spirochaetia > Treponematales > Treponemataceae > Treponema_D. Next base: position 1,461 of record JAGACC010000239.1, on the reverse strand, counting down.
TGGAGACGGAATTGTTTCTATATACAAGGTTGTCCGCGAAGCAGGCTACAGAACAAAGATTGCTGTTACTTCCACCAAGGCAGACGTTGATCCGGTTGGTGCATGCGTAGGTCTTAAGGGTATGCGCATCCAGAACGTAATCCGTGAGCTTGGCGGCGAAAAGATAGACATCCTCCGCTACGACGACGATCCTCACGTCTTTATAAAGAATGCACTTTCACCAGCAGAGGTAAAGCGTGTAGTTATCTTGGATGCAGAAAAGAAAGAGGCTCTTGCCATTGTTGACGAAAGCCAGTTCTCCGTTGCCATCGGAAAGCAGGGACAGAACGTTCGCCTTGCAAACCGCCTTTGCGACTGGAGCATTGACGTTAAGACAGAAGAGCAGGCTGCAGAAATGGATCTTACGGAAACAGATACAAGAAAAGCTGCCGAACAGCTCTTTGGCGGTACACAGGAATCTGCTTCAGAAGAGGAATACGAAGAAATTTCTACTATCGCCCAGCTTCCTGGAGTTAACAAGACTGTTGCGGAAAAACTTGCCGCTGCCGGTATTGAAGACATTGAACAGTTCATTTCTGCTGCAGAAGACGGTTCTGTAAGCAAGGTTGAAGGCGTTTCTGCCGAAGATATAGAAGAAATCAACAGGATCATCAACGAGAATGTAGAATTTGTTGATGAATATGAAGATAACGCTGATTCTGCAGATGGGGATGGCTCAGAACCAGATGAATCTTCTTCCGGCGGGGAGCAGTAAGTGTCTGGACGCTAAGGCGTAGCCGGAAGGAACTTGAAAAGGAACAGGAGTAAGGAAAAAGGATTATATGGCTGAAGAAGAGAACAAGCCCAAAGCAGTATTGATTAAGAAAGAAAAGAACAGCGACTCAAAACCGGCCCAGAAGAAGAGGGTTTTTGTGGTAAAGCGTAAGTCTCCCGCAAGCCCATCCAGCCCGGCTGCTGTTAAAGAACAGAAGAAAGAAAACGCTTCTGCAGAAATCCAAAAGGAAAAAATGCCTTCAACGGAAGAGCAAAAGCCTAAGACTCCTCAAGTTCCGGCAGAAGTTCCTGCTGCATCCGGAAAGAAAGAAAGCGAGGAGCAGAAGCCAGCCCAGCAGCGTCCCCAGCGCACAACTTTTGAAATTGCAAGTGCCCGTCCTAACGTAAAGGCAGGAAACTTGAGCGGCGGTTCACGCGGACGCTACAACAACTACGGACGCGGTAACGGCGGTTTTACTGGAACTCAGGCCCGCGAAGGCTACCAGAACCGTGAGCGCGACAGAAACAGCAACGGTCAGGGTGGCGGCTACAACCGTGGCGGTTACAACAACAACGGTCAGGGTGGCGGCTATAACCGTGGCGGTTACAACAACAACGGTCAGGGTGGCGGCTATAACCGTGGCGGTTACAACAACAACGGTCAGGGTGGCGGCTACAACCGTGGCGGTTACAACAACAACGGTCAGG
>JAGACC010000238.1 GCA_017614295.1 Treponema sp. | reverse complement strand
TCCTTCTCCATGTGATAATAGCGGTAAACAAGAAGCCTTGCCTTCGTATCCGCAAGCTCGCGAACAACAGTGTCCGAAAACGACATGCCCTTTACAACAAAAGTCTGCTCATTGTACATACGCATACCTCCTTACACAAACCGTGTAAAAACAAATAACCATTTACCGTAACATGCACCTCTGCCTTACAATACAAAATATAAAGCAAATGTATTCCCAATGCACGGGAATAAAAAAAACTTTTTGGGGAATAAATTTTCTCTCTATTACTAATGCGTTTGTATGGGAAAAATCTAAGTTAAAAGTCAATTTCTAATTGACCACAGCAATATGTATTGGTGGTAGAATGTAGAATATAAATTGACTAAGGAGGTCGATATGAAAAAATTAGTTTTTGGGTTGGTTCTTTTTATGTCGCTTGCTTTTACTGCGGTTGCGGAGACTCAGGCTACTCATGAAGAGCACAAGGAACAGGTGATTCTTGCGGTGAAATGTGTAGATGCAGAGTTTGGCTCCATGACCAGTGCCAAAAAGGGGAAGTTGTCTGGTAAAGAAGTAAAGATTCCTGAAGGCTGGCATGTGGTTTGTATGACGGCTAATAATGAGCATGTATACTATATTATAGAAAAGAACTAATCAACGCTATCTATCCCTGGAGCAGTATTTTCTTTTTGTTTGGAAACCGCGCCAGGGATTGTAGTGGCGTTGCTTGTCGGAGAATATGGATGCGGGAGCGGTTCTCGCAACGGAGTTTCAAACGACCCCGAAAAGCCCGGTGAGCGCTTGCGTTCAGTCGTCCAGATGATATAATCTTGTTTTATGGAAGAGATAACAATTCCCCTGGAAGTTTACAAAGCCCTTACCGATACGGTTAAGATGTTTCTAGAAAGTCAGAACAAGTACATAAATTTTGTGGAAAGGACTATTGCTTGCCTTAACCTTATTCAAGAGTATTATGCGCTAAAGTCACCGGAAGTGCCTTCTGCTCATTTTGCCAAGACGGAGGAAGAGCTAAGGAAGTGCGGTATTGTTGTGGAAAAGGATGACAGGTTTTATGACCTGCTTAGGAAATTCCGCGAGAGGGCAGGGATGGAGGAAGTTGAGCTTTACACTAGGGCTGGTTTGAGTAAGGCTGTTTTTTCCAACATCCGTTCGGAGAAGTCTGTTCCCAAACAGGAGAATGTTCTTTCTCTGGCACTTACGCTAAAGCTTAACCTTGCGGAGACAAAACTTCTTTTGGAAAGGGCGGGGCATGCTTTTGTTCCGGGAAGCATATTTGCTAAAATTATAACTGATGCGCTAAGACAGAATGTTGGCTGCGTGGATGATGTGAATGACTTGCTTGTAAAAAACGGTCTTGAGCCGCTTGGTACAAAGGTCCGCTAGTTCTTGTTTGCCGTAACCTTTAGCGTTCTAAGATAGCTTTTCTGCTCGTCTGTAATCCTGTAGCTTTCTATGCTTTTTTGTATTGCCTTGTTGTGGGTCCATGCGTCAAGTTTTTTTTGCTGAATGTATGGAAGCACAAGGTCGTACTGCTTTGCGAGAGCCGTTGCAAAGTACCATGCCCTCATCATGTTAACATAGTATTCATCGGATTTTACTTTTGCCACCATGCTTGCGTATTGGTCACAGAAATTTTCGTCCAAAAAGTACTGCATTAGCATTCCAATTGCAAAGCGGACGGTGTAGGTCTTTTCCGATTTTATCCAAGTCCTTATGTATGGAAGGAGCTTCTCTTTTTCTTTTTTGAATGATTTTGGGGAAAGCTGGTCGCATGTTGCCCAGTTGTCTATGTGGGGAAGAAAGTTTTCTATTTGGGAGATACACTTGTTAAAATCTTTTTCTAATGAAAGCAAAAAAGCGTGCAGCTGGTTTTCTTCAAAGTATTTGTGGGGAAGGCTTTGCAGGAAAGTTTCCGTGTCTTCTTCTTTGGCGAGAGTTTTTGCAAGGGTACGTAGCTGTGGCGTCCTTATTCCTAATATCTTTTCTTTTTCTACCGAGGGAATTATTCTTGCCTGGAAAGCAGAGTATTCTTTGTCCTGCATTTTTAAGAGCTGCGATGTAATTTCTTTTGAATTCATTTTTGCCTCCAAGTAATCTTTCTGATTCGTGTAAAAGTATATCACAAAAAATATTTTTACAGGAGGTCTAATGCCTTTTGCCTTTAATTCTTTTTGTAAAGCATGGAAGGTCTTCCGCCGGTTTTGTAGTTAATTTCTTCGCGGATGATTTTTTCCTGAACCATGTAGCTTACGTAATGTCTTACCGTTACAATGGAGATTCCAAGTTTTTCCGCAATGGTGTCTACTGCCTGCCAGCCTGGGTTTTCGTTAAAGTACTGCGTTAGCGATTCCAGCGTCCTCTTTTGTATTCCTTTTGGTAATTCTTCCCTGTGAGTTTTTACGGATTTGGAAAAGAGGCTGTCTATGCAGCTTTGGTCCAGCGTTGTGTTTTGCTTTAGCGTAGTTATTCGCTCAATGAATTTTTCAAGCGAGATTTGGAAGCGTTCAAGTGTAAAAGGTTTTATAAGGTAGTCAAGCACGCCCAGGTTCATTGTTTCTTCCAAAGTTGTTGTGTCGTTTGCGGCCGTTACCATTATAACTTCTGCCTGGAATTTTTTTTGCCTTATGTGCTTAAGGGTTTCAATTCCGTCCATCAGCGGCATGAATACGTCCAGCACTATAAGGTCAACCGCTTCTTTTTGCAGAAAGTCCAATGCCTCCTGTCCGTTTTTGCAGACAGAAGAAACAGAGAATTCCTTGTTCTGCTCTACATAGTGCTGGTTTATCATTGCAACCATGGGATCGTCTTCTACAATTAAAACTCTATACATGCTAATTTCCTTGGGTTAGTGCCTGTTTAATTTTACCGTAAAACAGCATCCTTTTCCAACCTGGGATTCAACAAATATCTCTCCGCCAAGGCTTAGTATTAACTGCTTGGTGTGGTAAAGTCCAAGTCCGCGTCCCTTTCCCTTAGTGGAAAATCCCTTTTCAAAAATTGCTTCCCTTATGTCTTTTGGAATTCCAGGTCCCGAATCCTGAACTATTAAGAGCAGGTCTCCCGGTTTTGTGAATATGCCTATGGAAAGTTCCTTGCATTCCTTGTGGCTTCTGTTCATTGCGTCGAGGGCGTTGTCTATTAGGTTACCGGTAATTGTTACCAGCGCTTCTGAAGGGATGTCTATGTCTTTTTCCTTGTAAGTGGAATTTTCCTTTAGGCTGAATTTTACGTTGCATTCGCTTGCCCTTGCAATTTTTCCGATAAGCAGTGCGGCGAGAGATGGGTTTTCTATGTTGCGCATTACAAATGTTACGTTTTCCCTTTGAATTATGGAAATGTTCTGTATGTAGCTTTGTGCCTTTTCGTATTCTCCAATTTGGATTAGACCAAGTATTACGTGCAGCTTGTTTGTAAAGTCGTGGTTGTTTGCCCTCATTGAATCAACAAGGAATTTCGTTCCTTCAAAGTCTTCCGTAAAGCGGAGGAATTCTTTCTTTATCTTTTTGGAAATGGTTGCGCAAACTGCAAGTTCTATAAGGATTGCGACAAGGGTTACCACAAGGAATAGCAGCATGGTTCTTATGGTTACGGAGCGCATGGAAGTCTTTAGCCTGATTGTCATTATAAAGCCCTGGTAGTTTCCGTCTTCATCATAGACAGCAGAGTAGGTGCGCCTTTGCGGACCAGACGGGCCGTTGCTGTTTTCCGTAAAGTAGTCGGAAGATTTTATGGAAAAGTCCGGGTGGTCTCCGTCGTATTGGGTGTTTATAAGCTGGTGGTGGGTGTGGTAAATCCTCGTGTTGTTTTTGTCTACGATAGAAAAAATGTCAACATCGGAAAGGGAAGATACAACGCTGTCCATGTAAACGCAAAGTTCCGTCTGCGTCATATTTTTTGTAAAGCCGTAGAGCCTTGTTATTAGCGCGGATGTGTTCTGCAAATTCTGGTTAAAGGACTTGTTGTTGGAGTTGATGTTTATGAGCATTCCGCCTGCGCTAAGAAAAATCGTAACAAGAACGATTAGTATTACCTGTGTAGAGGTTATTTCTTTTCTAAGAAGGTTAAGGTTTCCTTTGTTTTCCATAGAAGAAATATACCATAAAGAAGATTTTTTGGGGGACTTTAGAAAGTAAAAAAAATATTGGCGGATTTTTTCGTTTTTTAACTTTCAAAAAAATTGAATGCTTTTTTGCATTTGGGTATTATGCACTTGTCACTTGCAAAGAGCGGCATTAAAAATATTTATTAAAAAGAGGTTCACAAATGAATTTATCAAATCTTCTGGAATCAGGTATGTTGGTATGCTTCGGTATTTCTTGGCCTATCAATGTTGTAAAGGCTTTTAGGGCAAGAACAGCAAAGAGCACTAGCCTTGCATTCATTCTCCTTATCATAACAGGCTACGTTGCCGGAATCTGCGCCAAGCTTAACAACCACCAGTACAACTACGTTCTTGCAGTTTACTTTTTGAATCTTGTAATTGTTTTGACAAATGTCTTGGTATATTTTAGGAACTGTGCGCTGGACAAAAAGCGCGAGGAGGTATCTATGGAATCAGCAGGCATTAAGAAGACAAACAAAGTTGTTTACGCACACGAAGAGCAGATCATCTTTGAAAACGAAAAGAAGGCTAGTGCAAACGCAAACAACATCGTAATTCTTGGCGGAACATACGACAAGGAAATTTCTGCAAAGGCAATCAATGACGAGTACGACTTGGACTTTGACCTTGTTAACTCAAGCACATTTGCCCTTTCCCTCAAGAATGCAAAGGAATACTTTAAGAAGTACTTGTCTTCACTTGATTCAGAAGGAATCATCCTCCACCTTGGCGAAGAAGACAAAGATCTCTTTAAGGCCAACCCAAAAGAATTCGACAACCTTTACCTTTCACTTCTTTCCACAATCAAAGTTGTTAACAAGAAGTGCAGCCTTGCCCTTGTTTCTCTTGACAATCCAAGAAACGACGCTCTTGTTTCAGAAATGAACAGGCACATCGAAGGCATTGCTTCTTCCGAACAGGCAGACTTTATCAACTTGGAAAATGCAACTTTGTGGAACCCCAAGGCAACAAAAGCTTCTACAGATTTTGCTCGCAGCATGGGTCTTAACGTTAAGAAACCTATCTTTGATGTTGCAAAAATTGTCTACAGCTATGCTTCACAGAACGTTCCTTCCGACGCTGGAAGATTCAACATTGCAGGATAAGTTTTTTTTGAGCAGCTTGCTTTTCTTACTATGCGGGGGTAATTCCCCGCAGTTTTTTTTTCTTGGCGGATTAAATTCAGGATTGCTCTTTCTGATTACTTTATAATGCACGGAAATCAATTTC
>JAGACC010000032.1 GCA_017614295.1 Treponema sp. | reverse complement strand
GCAGGACTGTCTGAGAGCGAAGATTACGATGCAAGAAGGTATTTTGATTGCATTCTTTTGGAGCTGGACATAAAAATTGATTTGGACAAGATTGAGTATTTTTATGTTTGCTATTTGAATGAAAAAATTCATGGGGGGAAGCGGGATGCTTATTCGGCGCTGGATGAACTATACGAACTTTATTTGGTTTATGATAAAAAGATATATTATGATTTTTATGAAATATATAACATGCTTGATTATGTTGATATGGACGAATGTTTTAATACGGAGCATGTTACCAGCAAAAACATGGATGAATATATAAAGAGGACTTTTGAGCTTTTTATTGAAATGTACGGAATGAAACTGCCGGAAGGTTTTTACAAGCAGGCTTATTGCAACTTATGCGGAAAAAGAGTTGTTCCTTGCGTTACACATAAAAAGACTTTGTTTGGTAAGGATAAGTACAATTGTGTTTGCCCAAACTGCAAGCGTTCAAATCTTTTTAAGTGGAGCTTTTGTTCGGCTAATTCTGGAAAGGAGCTTTATCTAAAAGAGATAGGCAGGTAAAATTCCGCCTTTAAGGTGGAAGCTGGTCTGTAAGCGCCTTTGCATTTATTTTTTTTGAAAGAGGACTTGTTTATGAATTGGAATATGACGCATGTTTACTTTTTATTTGCCTTTGTTGTTTTTGTTGTTTTACTTGAATTGATATTGCTGGGCTTTTGGAATAAGACCTTTTGTTCAGTGGGAGTTCCGATCTTCTTTAAGAAATTTGCCTTTGTGGATTCGGGGAAGGTCTTGGCAAAAACAGAAGGGCTTGTTAATTCTTTTGGGGATGAAAAGGGCTTTAAGGATTTGACGGGCAAGAAAGCAGAAGACAATCTCTTCTTTTTTAGGGTTAGGATGGACAGGAAAGGCTCTGGCTTTTTTCATGGAAGCATAAGGCTTGATTTTGAAAATAGAATTCTTAGCCTAAAGTGCTTTATTGGTTTTTCTGAACTGGTATTCTATCTGGGCTTTGTTTTTATGTACTTGGTCTTCTTTAGGGAAATGGGGGTTGCTGTAATTTTTCTCTGTATGATTTTTGTGTCTAATATTGGGGTTGACTTATGGAAGTGCAGGAAAATTGCTAAAAAAATAGAGGAATTGCTTTGTGAGGCAGAAAAATCAACGCACTCCGCAGCAAACTAAGGGGTATGAGTTCCTCATAAAACAAAATCCCCTTATTCCGCCCCTATTTGCAACATAGTTTCAAGCAAGAGGAGGGGGATTCAACCCTTCCGCGCGAATAAAAAAAAATATGCAAAAATTTCTTATTTCGTATTGACAAAATTTTTTTAACTCAATATAATACCATTATTCAATTTGCAAAGTTCTTTTGCTAATGAATGCTCCCTTAGCTCAGTCGGTAGAGCAACGGACTGTTAATCAGTGTGTCGCTGGTTCAAGCCCAGCAGGGGGCGCTTCTAAAGGATACCTTTTTGGGTATCCTTTTTTTTTTGCTTTAAAAAAGTTTTGCTGTGGTTGCCGGTTTCCTTGGCGGAGGCATATAGCGCGGATTGGAGGGGCGGCGGAGCCGTTGCAAGGCAATGGAGCGGGGAGGGACCCGCGGAACCCCGTAAAGACGGATTTGGGTTTGGTATTTGGTTTTGGGGATGGGGCGGATGTAAAAGATGAGGTCTAGCTCCAAAAAATGATTAAAATTATCTACTATAATATGTCTTGTTCGTGCGTTGCTTTTTTATCCGTAAATTGTTAGAATGTAAGGAAGTGAATGGAGTAAAACATGGGCAAAATTTCTTTTGCGGAGAAAGTAAAGTCGATTTTTAGCCGCAGTAAGATTCAGGATGAGAATTTTTTTGAAGACCTTGAGGATGCGCTGATTGAAGGCGATATTGGCGCTAAGACTACGGTGGAGATTATTGATTCGCTTGAGGAAAAATGCCGCGAGAATAAGTCTCTGGACGAACATTCAGCCCTTGAGGAGCTTAAGGGGATGCTGCTTCCGCATTTGAGGCAGGCTAATCTTGAGGTTGTGGACGGCAAGGTGAATGTTTGGATGATTCTTGGCGTTAACGGTGTTGGAAAGACTACCAGCGCTGCTAAGATTGCAAAGCTTTATGCGGATAAGGGTACAAACGTGATTCTTTCTGCTTCCGATACTTTTAGGGCGGCGGCGGTTGACCAGATTTCCATGCACGGTGAGCGGCTTGGCATAAGGGTTGTTAGGCACCAGATGGGTAGCGATCCTTCTTCCGTTGTTTTTGATGCGGGGGAGGCTTGCAGGGCAGCAGGCGGCGGTCTTGTGATTGCGGATACGGCTGGAAGGCTTCACAATAAGGAGAATCTTGTTAACGAGCTTAAGAAGATTGACAGGGTTGCTTCTTCCAAGGCTGATCCGGGCTGCTACAAGAAGATTCTTGTGGTTGACGCTACTACCGGTCAGAATGCGCTTAGGCAGGCGGAGGTTTTTCACGAGGCTGTTGGTCTTGATGCGGTTGTCCTTACTAAGTACGATTCTACTGCAAAGGGCGGTGCTCTTGTTCCTATTGGCAAGGAGTTGGGGCTTCCTTTTGCTTTTGTTTGCACCGGTGAGAAGTATGCCGACATTTCTTTTTTTGACGCGGATTCTTATCTTGATGAATTTCTGGGGCTTTAACTTGCTCTAGGCTTTTTTTGATTTTTTGTATGGATTTTGCGTATGGATTTTGAAGCGGTAATCCTTTCCTTTTATTTGCTTTTTCCTCAGGTTCATCCCTGGCAGGGGCGCCTTGATGCTGCTTTTGATAAGGACGGGCTTGCTCTTAACGTTAAGCAGGACGTGCGTAAGGAAATAATTGGCGTTCTTAATTCATACAATAATGCTTTGGTTCCGTCTGATGCTTCCATTCCGGTGGACGACAGCATTTTGGACACTTTGGGCACTGTTGCGGTTTTGTACAAGAATTCCAGCGGTAAGCTTAGGCTTTTTGAGTACGGTGACGAGCAGCTGGCTCTTACTCCTTCCGTTAACGGCGGCAGGGGGATTGTTAGCGTTAACGGCGAGTATGTTACGCGGACACTTTACGATTCTGCTTTTAGGAAGACGGAAAGAATTTCTTGGAAGCAGGGGGGCTCTCTTCCTTTTATTGCGAACAGGAAGACTTATGTTTACCGGGATCCTTTGCCTAAGGGGGGATTCTTAAAGAAGTATTCTGCTGCTGGTGGTGCTTCTGGAGGAAAGGCTGGCGGTAGTGCTTCTGCTGTCTTGGCAAAAGCGCTTGACCAGTATTCAAGGACGCCGGTTAGCCTTTGGGACGAGGACTTTGAGAACAAGAAGATTCAGGACGTGAAGTTTGATTCCAGGGGTAATCCTGTTCGCATAGATTTTTACGATGTTGTTAAGGATGAGGAGACCAACAAGGAGAGTAACCTTCTTGTAAAGACAAGGGTTTCTTCTTTTGACGGCAGCAACAGGCTTGTTTCTGAAGAGGAGCGGCTCTTTTTTAAGAAGATGGATCCGCTTCGCTTTACCATGACAAAGGATGCCTTTCTTACCAGGAAGAATGTTTACACCTACAAGTCTTATACGGACATTCCTGACTGCAATTTTTACGAGGACGGCATTCTCCGCATGAGTACGGTTTATTCCAAGAATGAGAACTATACGGAAACTGTCTATTTTGACGGCGGGCTTTCTATAAAATCCGTTTACAAGGACGGCGTTAAGGTAGAGGAGATTGCCTATTCAAATGGCGATGAAAAATACAGGAGAAAATTCAATGATAGGTAGGAAGATTTTTTCTTCGCTAAAGTGGATTTATTATGTCTCCAGAAGGTTCAGCAAGGTGGACAGGAAGGGTCGTACAGCTGTAACTTCTGCCCTGGCTTCTTTGGGGGTGGGGTTCGGCGTGCTTGCTCTTATTGTTGTTGTTGGAGTAATGAACGGATTCCAGATGGAATTTATAGATGCGATTATGGAGATTAGCTCTTACCATGTCCGCGTGGAGAATCAGGAGGATTACGAGGAATTTGCGGCTTGGTGTGCGGGTCAAAAGGTTCAGGTTAGGGGTAGCACTTCTTTTTACGAGGCACAGGCTTTGTCGGTTGGACCTTCCGGCAGCGAGAGTGCGGCTTTGATTCGTGCTATTGGTAAGGACGTTATGATTGATGACCCAGGTTTTGCTTCTGAAGTTCACATGGTTTCCGGTACATTCGACTTGTCTGAGCCTGATTCAATCGTGCTTGGCAGCGAGCTTTCCCGTTCACTTAAGGCCAGGGTTGGCGACACGGTTAATATTTTTGCCCTTAGCGGTTCAAGCGACGTTAGCCTTTTTTCTTCTGACAGGAATTTTACGGTTACGGGAATTTTCCACTGCGGATATTCTGATATAAACGCAAGCTTTTCTTTTATAAACACTGAGGCTGGGCAGGCTAATTTTGGTAAGGGTGCAAAGAAGGTTATCGGTGTAAAGCTTGCCGATTCTTCGAGAGACGCACTTTTTATTAGCGCTGTGGAGAAGGCTTTTCCTTCTGCCAAGGTTGAAAGCTGGAGGAATTTTAACAGGTCTTTTTTTGGTGCCCTGCGTGTGGAAAAGAACATTATAATGCTTCTGGTCCTTCTTATCTTTGTGGTTGTTGCGGTTAACATATACAATGCTATGCGGAGGATGGTTTACGAGAGGCGTGAGGAGATTGCAGTTTTGAGCGCTCTTGGGGGAACCAAGTCCCAGGTTCAGGCTGTGTTCATCGTGAAGGGATTTACCACTGGCTTCTTTGGTGCAATGCCTGGTCTTATTGCGGGGCTTCTCTTGTGCGCAAACATGGGTAGCGTCTTTATGTTCCTTTCCAAGATTCAGTTTTATGTGGCATACTTTTTTGTTATGCTTACCAATCCTGCAAATGCTTCTTATGTTGCGGAAAACCCAATGTTCAGGATATACGCTTCTATTCCAGCCCGTACCGTGTTCAGCGAGGTGGCTGCTATATTTTTCTTTGGCATATTTTCTTCGCTTGCTTCTTCATGGCTTGCGGGGCGGGAAATCCTAAAGCTAAATGTTTCGGAGGTTCTTAGGGATGAGTGATTCAAAAGATATAATCGTGCGCGTAGAGAATTTGGAAAAGACTTACCGTACGCAGATAGAAAGCCTTACAATACTGAAGGACCTTAACATGAGCGTTCCCCGTGGTTCCAAGTGCGTTATTGTTGGAAGGAGCGGAAGCGGAAAGTCTACCCTGCTGAATATAATCGGCGGTTTGGACAGTGCCACATGCGGTTCTGTTACGGTGGACGGCATTCATGTTGCAAGCATGGCGGAGGAGGAGCTTACCCACTACAGGCAGAAGGTTCTTGGGCTTGTGTTCCAGTTCCACTACCTGCTTAAGGATTTTACCGCTTTGGAGAACGTTTTTCTTCCCTGCTACATGGCTGGCGAAAAGAAGAAGGTTGCTATTGAAAAGGCAAAGGCTCTTCTTTGCGACGTTGGGCTTGAGGACCGCATGAACCATCTTCCGTCTGAGCTTTCTGGCGGTGAGAGGCAGAGGGTTGCTGTTGCTAGGTGCCTTGTTAACGATCCTGAGCTTATTCTTGCTGACGAGCCTACCGGAAACCTTGACCCTGCAAATGCGGCGCTTATCGGAGACCTTTTGTTCAGCATGGCGGACAAGTACAAAAAGACCCTTATTCTTGTTACCCACGACATGAACCTTGCTTCCAAGGGTGACGTTCGCTACTTTATAAAGGACGGAAAGCTTTCTTCTGCGGACGCTGTAAATTCGGGGGAAAGCCAATGACCTTGCAGTCAAGTATTTTGTATGCGATCAGGATTCTTTTTCCCAAGAGTTCGCCTTCTTCTTCTTCCGGCAGAAAGAGTAACGGTGAGAGGAGCCTTGCCGGTGCCTTGCTATGCATTGGTCTTAGCCTTGTTCCACTTGTTTCCGTTCTGGTAATAAGCGACGGTATGATTCAGGGGATTACGGGGCGGCTTATAGGGCTTTATTCCCAGGACATCGCAGTGTTTTTGGACATGTCTTCTTGGCAGGAGAAATACGGCGAGAAGATAACGGAAAAGGACTGCATGGATATTGCGGAGCGTCTTTCCCTTGTTGAAGGTGTGACGGATGCTTTTCCCGAGCTTGATTCAACTGCCCTTGCTGCGGGTAAGTCTGCCCGTTCAGGTGCAAGCGTCCGTGCTGTTCAGGGGGACATTTTTAGCGCAAACAAGGCTTTTGCTTCGCTTTTTACCGTGGTGGAAGGTTCAGTTGACATGAAAGCTGATTCCTCCGGTAAGAACAAGGCCGTTCTTTGCCGTAAGATTGCGGATGACCTTGGTCTTCATGCCGGTGACAGCCTTCGCCTTATCTGCGTAAACAAGACAGCTGGCGGTTCTCTTAGCCCCCGTATGGTTCCATTTACCGTTGCCGGAATAGTTTCTTCCGGTTACCAGGAGCTTGATGCGCTTTGGGTTTTTATTCCGCTTGAGGCTGGTCTTGCCAATTTTTCTCCTGCTTCTTCCAAGCTTATATTTGGGCTTAAGACTGCGGATTCATTTTCCCCGGAGCTTATGAAGATAAAGGACCACGTTATAGACGACGTTTTTGGCTTTGCGGGTAACGATGAGCTTGAGGGTGCTACCGTCTGGACCTGGAACGACCTAAACTCTGCCCAGTACCAGAACTATTCTTCCACAAAGGCCCTTTTGCTTCTTATTATGCTTCTTATTGTACTTGTTGCCAGCGTGAACATAAGTTCTGCCTTGGTTATGATTGTAATGGAAAGAAGGAAGGAGATTGCTATCCTTAAGAGCGTTGGCGGAAGTGCGGGCGGTATAACGGCGGCGTTTTTGCTTGCGGGATTTTCTGCCGGCTGCGGAGGGGTGCTGCTTGGAATTCCTTTGGGGCTGCTTGCCGGTGTTAATATAAACACGATAATAAATTTTATGGAAAAAATAATAAACTTTTTTGTAAAATTTTTGTATATTTTGTTTAATGCGGACCTTTCTTCTTTTAAGGGGGTAAGGCTGCTGGATCCTGCATTCTACCTTCAGGATATACCAATTTCAGTTCCTTTTAAGGAATTACTGGTGATTGCCTTTGGCACTCTTTTGCTTTCCCTTGCGGTGTCTGCGCTACCTGCGGTAAAAGCCGGTCGCGAAAAGCCGCTTGACACTTTGCGTAAACTGTAAAAAGCAGTATACTTAAAGTGAGATCCCTTGGAAGATGAGGTTTTTATGATTTGTGATTTTTGCCATGAACGCGAGGCGGTTATTTTTCTGGAACAGGTAAACGGCAACGGGCAGAAACGAAAAATCAGTATTTGCAGGGAATGTGCCCAGGCCCACGGAATAAGCCCCGACCCAAAAAGCATAGAATCTTCAATCGGAGAGCTTTTTAGGGAAATAAATGCCTTTACCCACAAGCTTGCCGTTGAAAATTCACGTATGTGTCCTGTCTGCGGCATGGGAATCGTGGAGCTTAGGAAGAGCGGTAAAGCTGGCTGTCCCGAATGCTACGCGATATTCAAGGATGACATAAAGACTTTGCTCAAGAAGAACGGAATCAGCGGATCATATACCGGTTCAATGCCGGAGCGTCTTTCCGGTGTGCATTCAGTCCTTAACGACAGGATTGCCCTGCAGAACAAGCTGAACGATGCGGTTGCTTCCGAGGACTATGAAAAGGCGGCCATGTACCGTGACTACCTTCACGCGCTGGAAAAATCTCCGGTTTCGGGTGGTGATGATGTGGAGCCTCCTGTTCAGCAGGATATGGACGGAGGTAGCGAATAATGGAAACGGAAAGCGATGCCTGGTATACGGACAAGGGCAGCGAAGCGGATGTAGTTCTTTCCACAAAGGTCCGCATTGCAAGGAACCTGGCAAATTTTCCTTTTCCCGTAAAGATGAATGTAAGGGATGCGGAAAGGGTTCAGTCTCTTGTCTTTGACGCTTTTAACCATCTGGAAAACGGAGAGAAGTTTCAGGCCATACAGGCAGACAAGCTGGATCTTCTTAGCAGCCACATACTTGAGGAAAGGGGAATCATTACTCCGGCGGAGGTTTCTTCTGCTACCAAGGACACAGGCATAATTCTGCGTACGGACGGTCGTGTTTCCTGTACGGTGAATGTTGTTGACCACGTGCGCATATCCTCTTTTGTTGCGGGCATGGAATTTGACAAGGCGGTAAAGCTTGCAAAGGATGTTGACAGCGGATTGCAGAAGTCCGTTCAGTTTGCGGCAAGCTACGACTTTGGATACCTTACTTCTTCTTTGACAGATGCCGGCAGCGGGGAAAAGATTTCTCTTAAGGTTCACCTGCCTTCAATTTCCGCATTGGGAAGAATCGGCAGTCTTATTATGGAGATGAACGAGAGGGGTATTGGCTTTGCGGCGGCATACGGCTCCGGTTCAACTGGTTTTGTAAGCGGCATGGGAAAAGGCTCTTCTTTGGGTGCCTATTACGAGATACGCTCTTTGGACAGCCAGTCCGGTACAGAGTTTGACCAGCTAACTTCCATTGCGTCTGCTGCAAAAAAACTTGTGGAATACGAGCGCTCTGCCCGAAGCGAATGCAGCTCTTCCATGCCTAGCGACATACGGAATTTTTTGTTCCGCGCATTGGCATTGGCAAGGTCCAGCATTTTTATTCCTTTGCGTGAGGCTGTGGAAATCATAAGCGCCGTAAAGTGGGCATTGGACATGAACCTTTTGACCGGAATAGACGACAGCGTACTTTTTGCGCTTCTTTACCGAATTCAGGAGGCTCATCTTGAATACGTGCTAAAGAACGGATCGTTCAATTTTGAAAAAGACGTAAGCGGTACTGTAAAAAAGAACGGAAGGCTCCGTGCACTTATTTTGCAGGAAGCGTTTGAAAATATAAAGCTTATGGTTTAGCAACTTGGGGTTTTAAATCCTAAGTTTTTGGCAGCCTCTCAAAACAGGAATTTTTAGGTTGCAGCTTAACCAAAGGAGGCCTTATGGCAAAGAAACTTTCTCCTCGTGCCCAGCGGCTTATCATTGCTCTTGGACCAGACGAGGCATACAATATTGGCTCAAAGGTGCTTGACGTAGAGCATATCCTGCTTGCACTTCTAAAGTCAGCGGACGGACTTGGATATTTTGTGCTCAAGGCAATGCGCATAAATGTTCTTACGATGCAGCTTACAATAGAACAGAGCATGACAGCCCGTATACCCAATACGGAGCTTTACGACCTGCCACATTCAGCAAGGCTTAGCGGACTTCTTGCCAGCGCAGAAAAAGAGTCGGATGCAATAGGGTCTGACTACGTGGGAACAGAGCATCTTCTTCTTGCAGCTGTTGCGGAGGAAAAATCACTTGTAAACTCTTACTTTGCCAAAGCTGGAATTGGACTCGCCAAGGTAAGACAGTATGTTCTTGACGTTCAGAAGAAAGTTCCATCTTCTGCAAAACAGGATAATTCATCCGGCTTTTACAGGGAAAACGGAGATGCCGTCCCCTACATGTCCGACGGAAGCGAGCAGCGCCGTAACTACAATAAAAACGGAATGCTAGCCCACTTTAGCAGGGACCTTACCGAAGAAGCCGCAGATGAAGACGCAGACCCTGTAATTGGCAGAAAGTCGGAGATTCTCCGCGTAATAAGAATCCTTAGCCGCCGCACAAAGAACAATCCGGTGCTTGTAGGAGAACCTGGCGTTGGAAAGACAGCCGTTGTGGAAGGACTTGCCCAGCATATCGTAAAGGGTACTGTTCCAGCCTGCCTCTTGCACAAACGCGTACTCTGCCTGGACCTAGCCGCCATGATTGCAGGAACAAAATACCGCGGAGAATTTGAAGAGCGCCTTAAGCGTGTAATGAAGGAACTTAAGGAAAACCGGGACATAATCCTCTTTATAGACGAGCTTCATACAATAATTGGTGCCGGTGGACCGGAAGGCTCTATGGATGCTTGCAACATGCTAAAGCCAGCCCTTAGCCGAGGAGAAATCCAGATAATCGGTGCAACTACAACCAAGGAATACCGCAAGCACATAGAAAAAGACAGCGCCCTTGCAAGAAGGTTCCAGAAGGTAGTCGTGGAAGAACCCGGAGAAGCGGAATCCATGCAAATCCTTGAAGGCCTAAAAAAGAAATACGAAGAATTCCACCACGTAAAATACGAAGACGGAGTAGTGGAGCTTATCGTAAAGTACAGTCGCCGCTACATTGCCGAGCGTTTCTTGCCGGATAAAGCCATAGACATCATGGACGAAGCAGGTGCCGCAAAGAAAATAGAAGAAACAGAACCTCCAACGGAACTTGCCGAACTGGAAAAGACCATAGCCCAGCTTTCGGAAGAAAAACGCCAGCTTGTTCAGGACCAGGACTACGAAAAGGCAGCATTTGTCCGCGACAAGGTAGCAGAACTCCGCCGCCGCAAAGATGAATTCAATGCCAAGTGGAAGGAAAAGGGACTGTCTGGAAGAAAGACTGTAACAAAAGAAGATGTTTGTTCAATAATCAGTAATGTTACTGGAATACCGGTAGACCAGCTGGACAAGGGCGAAACAAAGAAGCTCTTGGAAATGGAAAAACTTCTCCACAACGACGTAGTTGGACAGGACGAAGCTATTTCCCTGATAAGCAGTGCAGTCCGCAGAAGCCGTGCAGGTGTTTCTTCGCTAAAGAGGCCTGTTGGTTCATTCATATTCCTTGGACCTACAGGTGTCGGAAAGACCCAGCTTGCAAAGGCTTTGGCAAAATTCCTGTTTGGAACGGAAGACGCACTTATCCGCGTAGACATGAGCGACTTTATGGAAAAGCAGAATGCCACACGCCTTGTTGGTGCACCTCCAGGATACATCGGCTACGACGAGGGCGGAGTTCTTACGGAAAAAGTGCGTCAGCATCCGTATTCCGTAGTTCTTTTGGACGAAATAGAAAAAGCCCACCCGGACATCTTTAACCTTCTCTTGCAGCTTTTGGAAGAAGGAGAACTTAGCGACAACCTTGGCCACACGGTAAGTTTCCGCAACACCGTTATTATCATGACCAGCAACGCAGGTTCGCGCGAAATTGGTGCAGATTCACGCATGGGATTTGCATCGTCAAAAGAGGGGCTCCTTCCCTACGAAGACCTTAAGGCAAGCGCAATGGAAGAACTAAAAAAGCTTATGCCGCCGGAACTCTTGAACCGCATAGACGACGTTGTTGTCTTTAGCGCCCTTACAAAGGAACAGGTCAACGCAATCCTGGACATTCAGATGAGGGAACTGGAAGACCGCCTTATGGAGCAGCAGCTAAGCATAGTCATAAAGCCCAAGGCACGCGAATTCATGGTGGAAAAAGGCTACGAACCTACCATGGGAGCAAGACCTATGCGCCGTCT
>JAGACC010000237.1 GCA_017614295.1 Treponema sp. | reverse complement strand
GGTTGTTGGAAGGCTAAAGCAGAACCGCTGGAAGGACGAAGCCGGAAAGAGCCACAGCAGGGTAAAAATCATTGCTGAGCACATAGAATTTAAGCCGTTTTTAAAGAAGAATCCGGACGGAAGCCTTGCCTCTCAAAAGGACATGGAAAATTCTCCTAAGAGCGCAGACCTTGGAACCCCACCCCTAAGCAAAAAGAAAAAGCTAGCCATGTTGGCAGAAGCCGCCGCAGCCGCCCAGCATGAACAGGAGGCAAACGACATTCCTGTATTCTAATTAACCCAAATTTGAATTTCCGGTGGTTTTTACCGGGCCTCCATTCCCGCATGCCCACATTCGCCTCTTGAGCCTGCGGAAGCCATAAAAGTCCTTGTATCCGGTAAAAGCCACTGTTTTTTTGTTTGTTGGCAGAATATTCTGCAGACAATATTTGGAATACATTTATGATGCAATAGAGAATTGTTTTGATGGTTTTTATGATGACTACTTAAAAATTCTTTGGGCAAAGCACAATCTTGTAGACAAAGAAATAATTGACTATTTTCTTTTGTCAGATAAAGAAAGCGCTCTTGAAGCATTAAAAGAAAGTTTGCTTAATCCCGCCGGATATAGGTGTATCTTCTATTTTGACGACCATCCTCTTGATTACATGATAAAGGCTGCTTACAAAAATAAAATTGACCTTACCCAATATTTTGTAAAGGCAATTAAGGAGTATCCTGTATCTTCTGAGTTTGAAATTTATATGAACAATATGGACTGTGTTCAAGCTGGCAGTAAAGAAATTGTAGACGCAATGAAGACCCGCTTGGGAAACGAAACTAATCCCCATGTAGCGTTTCCTCTTTGCGAGCGTTTGATTTTGCTAAATGACAAGTCTGTAAATAATTTTCTTGTTAGCCTGTACGAAAAGAACAAAGATCTGTATGCCAGATATGCATCAGGAAAATACAAGAGCGTATGGGAGTCTCTTCGTTTGCTTAAAGAGCGCTAGACAAGTTTTACTTATGAATGTTATAAAGAAAGAATAAAGTGCGTTTTGCGCGGAGAATTAAAAGTGAAGTTAAAAAATTTTTTTACGCTTTTATTATGCATTTGTTTCTTGGCCTGTAAAAAACAATCGGATCAAGAGCTGTTCAGTGAATTTGTTCAAAGACAGAGCGGGGCTGAATATTTGGTCTTGCAAACCGCAGACTCTGTTCCTCTTGAATCCCTGGACAAAGACTATAGGGAAATAATCGAGCATCACGAAAATGAAACCTTCCTGTTTGAAAAGGCCGAGTCGGAAAAAGTTACCCGCTGGTGCCTGCCTCTTTTGGCTTGCCCCTTAACAGAAGGAGACATTGCAATCTGTATGCTTATAGATATGTATAAAATGTCTGACGAATATTTCGAGAGCGTAATGTATCAAAATATAGAGCGAAAGGCAAACAACGCATCGGACTTTTGGAGTTATCTTCATGAATCCAAAGAAAACAGGAGCGAAGTTATTCAAAAGATATGGGACTGGAAAGCACTTTATACAAGCAGCGAGCTCTTAGAACCATGGACAGAGGAAGAAGTCTTGAACCACTCTTTTGAATTGATTTCTAAAACGGATGTAGAATTATTTTATTTTGGGAAGAATTCTGATGGCGAACTAATTGCAACTTGCACTTACGGAAAGAAGGACGGTTTTCTAGCAGGCCCAGTTGAATACTGGCGCATAGAAGGCGGCTATCTTTATGTTTATCCCGATTATATCACTTCTAAGGCAAGACAAATAAGAATTGCAAAGGTAAAAATTGACAAGGAAAGTAATATCCTTTACGGATACAGGAACTATAAAAAAGTTATGTACAAATATATATTTGCAAACCGTTAGCCATGCATTTCTTGCCCGGTGAAGAATTTTCTTAGCGGATGGAGATACGTGTATTACTAAAAACTAAAACGAAGGATAATAAAAATGAATTACTTAATCGATATTGACGGAACATTGCTTAATGGTTCAGAGCCAATGAAGGGTGCAAAAGAATTTGTAGAAAAGCTTAACAAGAACGGCGACAAGTATTTGCTTATGACAAATTCCATAAAGAGCATAGAGGTTCAGCAAAAGCGTCTTTTACAGGCAGGAATAAATGTAAGTGCCCAAAGAATATTGAACCCGATTGTTGCAATAAACAAATATCTTTTGGACTCCAACATCAAAAAGGTAAAAGTCGTTGGCACTGACTTGGAGATAAATCAGGTAAAGGCAAGCAATGTAAAAGAAGGCTACGAAGTTGTTGTTCTGCTGGATTTTGAAAAGTCAAACTTTGGCTACGATGTAATACAGGGAATTGTTGACGATGCGGAAAATGGCATAAAAGTTGTAACAGCTTCCCTTTCTCCCTATTATCTAAAGAACGGAAAAAAGGCAGTGGACACAGGTTCATTTGTAAAAGTTGTAGAAGGCATTACAGGCGTAAAGATAGACAATTACGGAAAACCTTCCATGGCATATTTTGGCATAGCGGGAAAAATCCTTGATGCAGAAAAAGAAAGCATATATGTTATTGGTGACGACTGGAGTACGGATATTCTTGGCGCAAACGAATACGGGGCAAAATCCGTGTTGGTAAAGACAGGAAAGTATAAAGAAAATGATGAAGTAAAATGCAACCCATTCAAGACTTTGGAAAGTCTAAGCGAGGAAATATGACTTATTTTAGAGTGCACACAGCAGACATTGCCTACATTACCCAGCAGCCGAGGGGTCTCTTCACTGCGATTGGAAAGCTGGTTGATGCAAAGACTCTTACCGAGGAAGAGACCGCTGAATACTGGAAAAACCGCGAATACTTTGAAAAGGTTTTGCCGGTTCCTCCATTTTATGAACAGGGGAATCCAGACCACGCCACCACTTGGTTTAAGGACAGCCCTCAGGGGAATGACATTTATGACCAGATGGATTTTTACCGTAGCATGGCAAAGAAATACGGCTTAAAGCTTTATATTTCCAGATGCGACGAAGTGCCGGGGGAAGTTATCTACGAAGACGACTTTCAGATTGCGGTTAAAAACCTGAATCCTAGTGTGGCAATAGAAACAAAAGAACTTTAGTATATCGAATAACAATTTACTGTCACCCTGAACTTGTTTCAGGGTCTGTTCCACCATACACCCGTGGTTCGACTGTGCCGCTGGAAGCTGCGCTGCGAGTCACCAACCGCTAACATTTATAGATTCTGAGTCAAGCTCAGAATGACAGCTTTTTTAGTAATCGATATACTAGCAGAAACTACTTGTTAAAGCCCTTGCGTTCTGCCCTTTTTGCAAAGCTGCGGTTTGAGCTTCTGCTGTCTGCACGGGATCTTTCTTTTTTTGCGGTTGTCTTGGGGCCGTAGAATTTCTTTGCCTTTGCTTCCGCTTCTTTTTGGGCTTTTTCGCGCTCTGCAACTGCCTTGTATGCTTCCATCTTGTCTTCGTTGTAGAAACCGTCCTTCCAGTTAAAGCGGCTTGAATCCTGTACTGTTGTGCCGTTCCTCATTATGGAGATTAGGTCTCGCATGTTGCTTTTAAGAACACGGGTCTTAAAGAAGTCTATGAGAATTCTGTTCCAGCCGTTTGAATTTAGCGAAGGAATTTTGTCCAGTATGCTAAAGGGGAATTCCGGCATTACGAATGAACCGTCTTCTGTGGAGTTGACTTTGAATTCCATTTCCTGCTTGTCCGAGAAGTAGGTGAATTCGTAGTCAGACGGCAGCTTGAACCTCATGCGGAATAGTGCTGGGTAAGCGAATACCGGTACAAGAACGCGGTTTCTTTCTTTTGCGGAGACGAATGTCCTTGAAAGGTTTGCCTCTGAATTTTCATAGGGTGACTGCAAAGCCATTAGCCCTTGGTTTTCCAGGAAGCTTACAGCCCATCTGTTGAAGGTGTAGAGGTAGGGTCCTGCCATAAGGTGGAGTCCGTCTTTTTTTACGCGCTTTTTTAGTATGGCAAGGTGAGCCATATTGTTTACGACGTAATTCTGGTAGCCTTTTTGTATGAGTGCGTCTATCTTTTGCTCAAGGTCTGCGTATGATGCTTCCGGCGTGTAGGGGTCAAGTGATATGAATACCATCTTTTTGCTGAATGGAAGCAGTGGGGTTGTTCCGTTGTCTTTTTTGATAAGATCGTAGGATGTTTCCGAATTCAGTTCCAGGAGGAGTCTTACCGGATGAAGTGCCTGTACCACGAATGCGTCTTGGACAGATGAGACTCCCACGTAGAGGCCTTCCGGGAACCAGTCAAGTTCGTTCTTTGCAGTTGGCGTTAAGTCCATTACGGGAAGCGTTTCTCCGCCGGGCTGCTTTTTGAATTTAGACAGGTCTTGGGGGAGGGTGCGCTTGTATCTCTTGGACATGGATTTTGTCTGCAAGAGGTAAACGTTGTCCTGTCTCTTAAAGTCTGAAGGAATGTCTATCCAGCGGCGGCCTTTTTCGTCAAAGGAAACAACACGAACCTTGTGCGATTCGCGTCCGGTGTCGTCCCTGCGGTGCAAGCGTATGCTGTCTCCTGCGTCTGGGTCGTAGCTTCCTCCGCTTAGAAGTGCCATCTGTATTCTCTTTGCTTCCGTTCCTGCGGCAAGGTTTTCCTGTGCTTTTTCCAGCTCGTCTTTGGTAACAGGGCGTATTTCCTGAATTCTTCCAAGGTAAATTCCTGTTCCTCCTGCCTGGGATGGGTTAAGGATTTTTTGTCCTGCGTTTTCTATTCCGTCTTTTTCCGAAGAGAAGCCGTACCAGTAGTCGGTTTTGCTGCGGGCAAAGTCTGTGCTTAGGATGCGCTTTCCTTCTGCAATTGAACCCTTTTTGTCTTCCTTCCAGTGGTCCATTACGTAGCGGTAGGCGGCTGTAACGGCCCCTACGTATTCGGCGCTTTTCATTCTTCCTTCTATTTTAAAGCTGTCTACGCCAAGTTCCATAAGGTCTGGGATGTGTTCCAAAAGCTGGAGGTCGCATGGGGAGAAGTAGTAGCCCTTGTTGTCTCCGCTGGTAAGTTCTGCTGTGTAGATGCGGCGGCATGCCTGTGCACACTGACCCCTGTTTGCAGACTTTCCGCCAAGGAAGCTGGAGAATAGGCAGAGTCCGCTTTCGCTTACGCACAAGGCTCCGTGTACGAACATTTCTATTTCTGCCGTGGTGTTCTGCTTGATGGATTTAATTTCGTCAAGGCCAAGTTCCCTTGCTACTACAACGCGCTTGAATCCCTGCTTCTGCAATACGTTTGCCGCTGCTGCGCTTTCCACATTCATCTGGGTGGACGCGTGAAGTTCCAGTTTTGGAAAGAATTCCTGGCACATGCGGGCAACGCCAAAATCTTGAACAATAAGACCGTCCGGGCCAATGTCGTTAAGGTAAGACAAAAAGCGGTAGAGGCGTTCGGTTTCGTTTTCTTCGCAGACAGTGTTCACGGTAACGTAAACTTTCTTTCCGCGTGAATGCAGGCTTTGAACCGTGCCTTCAAATTCCCTCCATGCAAAGTTGGAAGAACGCATTCTCGCGTTAAAGCTTTTGAGTCCCAAATAAACTGCGTCTGCGCCTTCCCCGATAGCGGCGTCAAGAGCTTCTACATTTCCGGCGGGTGCCAATAATTCTGCCATATTATATTAATATAACAAATTACGCGCTGCTGTTCAATGCGTTGGAATTTTTTTGGAATTTTTTGCGGCAGTTGATTTTAGGACGGGTTTTCTTTTTGCTTACACTTGCTCCTTGTGTGTGGCGCTTGCGGGGTCGCTTGAAAAAGTAGCGCCAAGGAGGGCGCGTCTTTTGTTTGCGGTAAACTAATGCAGTTTTTGTAAGAAAACTGCGTGATAAAAATTGCATGGATGCGATTTTTATCACATAGTGCCTGCCGTGCTTTTTTCTGCTGCCTTTTTTTTGCGCTAGAGTTTGCTTATTTTATACCCGCTGCGCTTTTGATTGCCTGGATTACCTGACTGTTGATTTTTAGGCTTCCGTCTGGGGATTCCAGGTGGTAGCGTCCGGAGATATTGTTTGTGCATCCTATGCTTACACCGCAAAATCCCGGGGCATCCATGACGTTCTTCCTGGGCTTGGGGTTCTTTACGTAAAAGCAGCCTTCCGTTACCCCGATTATTTGATCGTATTCGTCATCGCTTATTTCGTACTTGTCCGTTACGATTTTTTCCTGCTCTTGGTCCCAGTGGGTGTATTCAATGAAGGCAGACTCTTTACTGCTTGCCCTGCGCGCATAATAGCTCCACTGGCTTGAATGCGTCATACCGTCGCTTCCGCCAATGTACACATAATAAATGTCCGAAAGCAAAATAGATTTTCCTATCTTGTACGAAGTCCCGCAGCCTGTAAAAGCCACCAGTGCAGCCCATATTCCGGCTAGAAAGATGCATCTCATGGTTTTATTTTACATGAAAACGGCGGGGGAGTCAAAGTTTTATTGGCTTTGAAAAAGTGTAGGCGGCTATTTACATTGTTACGGCAACAACATTGTAATCTTGGAGCATTTTCTTGCCTCCCATGCGGAGAAGGTGTAAAAACCTTTGAGCAGTTCCTTGTGGAATATTTCTGCCGGATTCCCAGGCTTCGACTGTTTTTGGGGACACTCCAAGAACAAAAGCAAAATTTTTCTGTGTAAGATTTAAATCCTCGCGTATTTGCTTAATTTCTTTGTCGTGGTATTGAGGGAGTTCTGCTACGGTTACGCTCATCCGTCTTGCCTTTGAAGGATCTCCTTTTGCATATTCAAGACTTTCCGTGAGGCCATTCATAATGCTTTCAAATACTTTATTTTCTGCCATCTTGCACCTCCCTTTCTGCGTTTTTTATAGCGGTTACCAATGTTTTCATTTGATTGCGTTCTGCCTTGCTAAGATTTGTTTTCTCATTTTTGGGGAAAGCCGTAAGCAGATAAATATGTTCTGCAAAAACTATATCCAAATATATAATTCTTGCACCACCACTTTTTCCTCTGCCTTCCAAAGCCCAACGGAATTTTTTGACTCCGCCGGTTCCTTCCAGTGTATCTCCGCAATCAGGATTCTTGCAAAGATATATTTCCAATTCCCTCAAGTCATCATCACTCAAGCCTAGTTCTTTCCAGGTGCGGTCAAATTCTTTGGTAATGATGAATTCTCTTGTCATAATTATAATATATACCCTACTGAATAGGGTGTCAAGGTGCGTTGTCTTACGGATTCTAACCTTTTATTTCTTTACCACAATAAGGACAGTATTTTATTTCGTCATCGTCTGAATCTTTGTTTTTTTCAATGCTTTCCATAAAACCGGCAGAAATTATACCTGTTGGAACTGCTACAAGTCCAATTCCAAGAATTGCGATTATTGCGCTAAGGATTTTTCCTATTACTGTAATTGGATAAATGTCGCCATAGCCAACTGTTGTTAATGTTGCAAGTGCCCACCACAATGCATCAAATGCATTTCTGAATACATCTGGTTGTGCCCTGTTTTCTATGCTATACATTAATACCGAAGCAACAATCATTAAAAGGAGAACAACAAAAATTGAAGACAATAATTCATTCTTTTTATTTATTAGAACTTTTGTAATAGATGTAAATGCATCTGTGTATCTATTGATTTTAAATACTCTGAACAGTCTTATAATTCTAAGCATTCGTAAAACTCTTAAATCAATAGCAATAACAAATGGTAAATAAAATGGCAATATGGCTAATAAATCTATTAAGGCCAAAAAAGAGAAAAAATAG
This sequence comes from Treponema sp., assembly GCA_017614295.1. Taxonomy (GTDB): domain Bacteria; phylum Spirochaetota; class Spirochaetia; order Treponematales; family Treponemataceae; genus Treponema_D. The sequence goes on along the minus strand of JAGACC010000237.1, from coordinate 653 downwards.
CATATCTTTGCAAATATCCACTTTTTTTCTGGATAAAGAAAATCTGCCGTCCAAATTCTCAAAATATATTCTATGGTAAAGATTATAACAGATACTGTTTCAATGTGTTTGGATACTATTTGTACTTTTTCGGGCAAAGAGAATGTATCTGCTATTACGAGGCATACATTTAAAAGAACTAAGATAATCAAGCAGACGTCAAAAAATTTGCTTGGCAGGTCATCTTCTTCCCCAGCCTGAATAATTTCAAATGTTCGCTTTTTTATTTGTGTATAGCTCAATTAGGAATCCTTCAATTCGGTAACATTTATACCCTAAGCACGCCCTTGTAGTTTATAATTTTTCTGTATTGTTTACAAGCCTCATAATTATCTGGTGTACGTAGAGTGCATGGATTTTTTTTGTGGAAAAGATGGGGGCTGGTAACTGATGACCCACGTAAATCAATTTTTCAAATTTACTCTTATGTAAAGCAACGGGAAATTCCCTTCGGGTACACCGCACGCACTTGCTACGGTGTATGTGCGCAACGGGAAGCACACAACGGTAGCAAGTGCGTGGCGTTGTGGGATGAAAATCCATTTGCGAGGTGCGGAACTGGCAGCGAAGCTTCAAGCCCCGAAGGGAGTCAGAGTCCTATTACCTCGCACTGG
>JAGACC010000031.1 GCA_017614295.1 Treponema sp. | reverse complement strand
TTTTGCTCGCAGGCGGCTTCTATTTTGCTTGCAAAGGATTCTGCTTCTTGCGCGGTAAGTTCAGTTGCATTGGATTTTGCCCCGGAAGATGCATCCTCATTTTCTAAGTCTCCGATTACTTGTGCAAAGGTTTGCTTGCATGATTTGTAGAGCACAAGAAGTTCTTCTGTCTTTTTTTGGATAAGGGAAAGAGTCTCTTGGCTATTGCATTTGCTTCCCAATTCTTCCAGTTCCGCGGCCAATTTTGAAACTTCTTCTGCACCTACAATCTTTGCAGAGCTTTTTAGCGCATGAACTTTTATTGTAAAGTTTTTTAGGTCATTCTTGGCAAGGGCATCTTCTATTTCTAAAGAAGAAGAATCAATGAGCTTTACGAAAGTCCTTATTATGTTGGGGGGACAAGACCACTCCTCTTTTGGGGAAAGAGCATGAGCTTCTTTATCCGCATTAGCATCCGCTTTTTGTTCAACATCCTTTTCATGAATCAAAGAATCAGGCAGCCATTTTCTTAATGTTCTTGCAAAATCCTTTATCTGGACAGGCTTTGAGACAAAATCATTGAATCCGTTTTGAATGAACATTTCGCGGGCACCGTTTACGGCATTTGCACTTAAGGCAATTATAACCGCATATTTTTGTTCGCCATCGCTTTCGCGAATTTTTTTTACGGTTTCCACGCCGTCCATCACAGGCATCTGGTGGTCCATAAAAATTATGTCGTAGTGCTTTTTTGCAATCTTCTCAAGGCTTTCAAAACCGCTTAGTGCTGTGTCGGGAACTATTCCAAATTTGTCAAGGATTCCCTCTGCCACCTGAATATTCACCAGGTTGTCGTCAACAACAAGGATGCTTGCCTTGGAAGCCGTAAAAGCAGAGTCCGCGCCGTGTGACGGGTCAAATTCTCCGCTGGCAAAAAGCCCCGAAAATCTGCTGCGGTTAAGAATCTTTGCGTCTATGCTCTTTGTATTGGGATTATTTTTGTCTTCCTCTGCCTCGCGCATTATCGGAAGGTAAGCTTCGCCAACGGTTTCTTTTGAAACTGCTTCTTGGGGAATTGCAAAGGAAAACACGGAGCCCTTCTGATACTCGGATGCCACGTCCAAAGAGCCACCCATCAGGTGCACAAGGTTCTTGGAAATTGCAAGTCCAAGTCCCGTGCCACCCTTTGTACGGTTCATGCTCATGTCCACCTGGCGGAATTCTGCAAAAATTACCTCCAAGTCTTCTTTTTTTATTCCAACACCGGTATCGGAAACGGAGAATTTAATCTTACCGTCTTGAATACGCTCAGCCCTGATTGAGATTGAGCCTGTGTCCGTAAATTTTGCTGCGTTACCAGCGAGGTTAACGAGAACCTGCTTAATCCTTATGTCGTCGCCGTGAAGTATCTTTGGAAGGTCTTCCTGCACCTGAATACGTACTGCAACGTCCTTGCCCGAAAGCTTTACGATGCAGATTGTTGCAACGTCGTACAGAAGCGTGAGGATGTCGTAATCAGACGGAACAATTTCCATCTTGCCGGCTTCTATTTTGGAGAAGTCCAGAATGTCGTTTATGATGCTGACAAGGGCGATTCCAGACGAGCGTATCTGGCGGATTGTATTCTTTTGTGCGGGGTTGAGCTTAAAGTCCTGGGCAAGTTCGCTAAGTCCAACGATGGCGTTCATGGGTGTACGGATTTCGTGGCTCATGTTGGCAAGGAACTTTGACTTTAATTCATTCTGCCGCACGGCATCGTCTTTGAATTTTTCGATTTGAATCTCGTAGCGGAGGGTGGACAAAAGATGGTATGCCCTGAACACGGATATGAAGCAAAGCGCAACGACAAGGAATATTCCGTAGGGAACGTGGGGTTTGTAGCCAATGTCGTACGGGTACATGGAAATGAGCACATGGATGGTGATAAAGTAACCAACACAGAGCGGAATAAAAATAAGGGCGTCGGAAAAAAACACCCCTGCGCAGACGAGCGCAATCATGTAGAAAAAGGTAAAGTCTATATGGGCAAATTTGTAGAATGTTACTACGACGGCAAGGAAGCTTATGGTAAGCAGCACAACGTCATAAGTGCGCATAAAGGCTAGGAAAAGGCCCTGCCTGCGGTCGGGATTCTTACGGTACAGCAGAGCCGTCAACAGGACTGCAAGCGAAGAAACCACAATCAGAGCGTCCAGGAGAACGTATATTTTGTAAACGTTTGTCCTAAAGGTGCAAAAAGTGATTATGGCCACCGAATATGCGGGCGAAAGCAGCTTTTTCCAGTCGGTAAGCAGTTCGGTAAGCATGTATATTGTAAGGGCTGGTGCAAAAAATGCAACCCTAAAGCTGTTTGCATCAGCCACCCTTTTTTTTAGCGGAGGAATTTCTTCTTTCTTGATAAAAGAAAAATCCATTAGAAGAAGGCCTCGATTTTGGAGATGAGAAGCTCAGGTCCTGCGGATTTTAGGATGTAGCCTTCGGGCTTAAGTGCCATGGCCTTTTTTACCAGGTCTGCGTCATCTACTCCTGTAAGGAAGAAGACAGGAATGTCCTTGTAGGCTTCCTCTGCCCTTATCATTTCCAGAGTCTGCAAACCGTCGCAAACAGGCATCTGGTAGTCCAGAAGGATTAAGTCGGGATGCTCTTTTGCAAGGAAGGAAATGGCTGCGGCTCCGCTCTTTGCAACAGACACCTTAAAGAGCGGGTTGAGTACATTGCTCATTGTACGCAGGGCAACGATGTCGTCATCCACAACAAGGAGATGCCTTGGTTCTTCTTTTTCCACGATTTCTTTCTTTGCAATCTTTGCAAGATCTTCCTGAGCAGGAAGGCTTTCGCCAAGTTTTTCAAGAACACACTTTATTTCTTCCATAAATGAAGACAAAAGGATTGGGGTCTTTATGTAGCGGAGGATGTGGGCCTGTAGGTTTGCCACAAAATATTTGTGAAGGTCTTCCCTCTCTCCGGCAATGACGTAGGGAACGTTAAGAATGTTTGTAAGAATCTTTGAAATTTCCGATCTCTCGCTTTCGGAAATGTTCTTGAGGTATATTATGATAAGGGAAACGTCTCCCGCATCAACGGCTTTGCGGACTTCTTCCTCGTGTAAAGCCATAAAAAACGAGCCGATGCGCTCATTGATCTTATTGTTCAGCGCAACGTTTTCTAGCGAACTGCTCTTAAGAAACAAGACTTTTCCCATTCATTTGCTCCTGTGGTGTAAGAAACCTTTTTAAGGTTACTTATATTGTAAATGTCAAAGGTAAAAATTGTCAAGACTTTAGAGCGCACGGATGCGCGTATTAGCAGCACGGAGAATTGTCTGCAATTCTTCGATCCTGAAAAAAATCCATGGAGGGATTTTTTTCGGGCGGGGTCTTAGGGGGCGGCGGAGCCCCCTAGGAGAATGGGGTGTGCCGAAGACCGCTTGCGGGCTGAGGCCAGGGGAAAGGCTTTTCCCCTCATGATGCAAGAAAACTAGCGGGTCAAGGAACGGAAATGCTTTCTTATGAGACGGCCTGATTCTGAAAGGTCTCCTTCTGACCAGCCGGATTTTTTTTGGCAGCCGGAAGAGATTGCACTTGCCGTTTCCGCTTTGTTGCAGAGGCTCCAGTTCATGTGGCTAAGGTTGTACTTTTTGATGAGGTTGAACCAAAGCTTTGACTGGTTTTCGTTGTAGCCACCGTTGCCCGATGCGTCGCAGGTTCCAAATTCGGTGATGAAGATGGGGAGTCCCGCTTTTATTGCACCCTCCACTTTTGAGCGGAATGAATCCGTGTGGGTGTTGGCATAGAAATGGAAGGTGTACATTATGTTTTTGTACTTGGTGATTGGGTTTGCGGCGGCTTTGTCTACGTCCTGTGACCAGGTGTTTGTTCCTACGATGATTATTGCGTCGGGAGCGTTCTTTCGTATTACAGGAATTATTTCTTCCGCATAGGGCTTAATCTGGCTGTTCCATTCTGCGTTTACGGGTTCGTTGCAGATTTCGTAGAGGACGTTTCCGTAGCTTGCGTATTTTTTTGAAACTTCATCAAGGAATTTCTTTGCTTCTGCCTTGTACTTGTTGGGGTTGTCGTTGTGGATGTGCCAGTCAACGATTACGTACATTCCAAGGGCTGTGGCTTCTTCTATTCCCTTGTAGACGGTATTTTTTAGCTGGGTTTTGTTGCCTCCGTTGCAGTAGCCCATGTAGTCTCCGGGGTAGAGGACAAGGCGCACACAGTTTGTGTTCCAGTCGTCGCGGAGGGAGGTGAAGCTTTCTTTGGAGACGTATTCTGGGTACCATGAAAGTCCGTGGGTAGACATTCCGTAGAG
>JAGACC010000236.1 GCA_017614295.1 Treponema sp. | reverse complement strand
GCACTAAATTCGTAGCGGAGGTTTCCGCTTTTTATATCCATTGGAACTGTTGTGGACTTTCCAGTGAATATCTGATTATTTGAAGAAACGATGATTCCCTTCAAATCCCAAATCTGCTTCATGGAAGAACAGGCTGCAAGCGTAAGCAAAAATACTGCCGCCGCAAATAACTTGATTTTAGTTTTCATGACATGCTCCTTTAATATAAAAACATCAACTATATTAATATTGTAACACAAAATTTTAACAAGCAAGTGTTCTACAAAAAAAGGGGGCGCTCAGAAGATAAGCTCCCCCCAATTCATAGGAATTTATAGAAGAAATACAAACCTTATTTTTTTGCCAGAGACTTTCCTGTGTGCACAATCATTGTGCTGCCAGCATTTTTTGCAAAGTAGTCAATTTTGTCTATCTGCTTTTGCCAGTATTCGGCTTCTGTGCGTGATGTGTAGTCTCCTGCGCGCAAACGGTATTTTAATGTGCCGCTGTCTTCGTATGTAAAGACTTCGCACTTGATGGACTTTGATTCCAATACTGAGCGAGCCTCGTCTGCATATTTCTTGTTTACGAATGAACCAACCTGTACCCAGTAGCGGTCTGGAGACGGGGCTGCCAGAACAGATTTTGTGGATGAAGAAGCCTTGCTTGTGCTTTTGCTACTTGCCTTTTTTGTGCTTGTAGAGGCCGTTGATTTTTTTGAGCTGCTTTCAAGAACTTTTGGTGCGCTTTTTGCAGCCTTTGTGTTTTCTATTGCCTGTGCAGCAACCTGGTTCTGTGCCTTTACGGAAGAAGCGGATGCTGTGCCTTCTTTTAGGGAATTCAAGTCGATTGTTGTGGTTCCGTCCTGAATTGCCGAAGTTCCGCTTGGAATTTCATAGACATTGGTTGAGCCCTGAGAAATTACAGTTACGCTGTCCGCATGTGTTATTGAATTTGGTGCTGCTTCTGCAGGTGTTGAAGTTCCAGCCAAGAGTGACGGTGCGGCAGATGAAGAAGAGCCCTGGTTTGCAACCGGCTGGTCGTCCGCATAACCGTAGCTTGTGGTGTGAGACGTTAGCGGTTTGTCATCCGGAATAACCCACATGGATCCGCTGTCCTTCTTAGACATTGCCGATTCGTTATTCTTCTGCGAATTACCAAACAAAAGAAAAGCGGTTCCTATAACCAAGCATAAAAAAAGTCCCGCTGCAATTAAAATCCATAATGTTCTTTTTTGTTCCATTCTTTTTTCCCCTGCCGGTAAAGGCATTTGGAAGTGAGGTCAAGCAAAAGAAAGCTAACTTTCTAAAGCCGCCAGAATCTTAAGAATCTTCTTTTCCAAACGCTGTCTGGAACCGGTATTCCATACCCTTTGAATATCGGCATTTGAATTTTGATATTTAGCAAAAAGCCCCTTTTGACTTGCAAATCGGTCAAGAATTTTTTTGCAGGACATTCCATCTCTTTTTCTGGCACGGAAATAGCGCATGATTTTTGGTGCGTCAACATAGAGAATAAATTGAACTTGCCTTAAAATATCCGGTAATTTATAAAGAACAGCCGCATTTATTACCACTCCGGGGAGTGATGAATCCTTTTGCTTTTCTTCTATAAATTCCCTGATGATACGCTCGGTTTCCGGGTAGACAATAGCTTCGTGAGCCTGCAAAAGCTCCGGGGAAGAAAAGACCACTTCGCCCAAAGCCCTGCGGTTTACGCTGCCGTCCTCATTCCTAAGGGAAAGCCCCCTCTTTTTAGCCTCGTCTGCAAAGCGCTCAAAAATCTTTCCGCTTGCATTTTCCACTGCCTTATGCCCCGCAAGATCCGCGTCTATACAGGCATAGCCCCTTTGGGAAAGGATTGAAGCTGCCGCATTTTTTCCTGCTGCCATTGGGCCTGTTACGCACAAAATCAATGGAACTGCCCCCAGGATTTTCCGCTTTCTATGCTTACGCGGAGAGGTATGTTCAGCTTGAATGAATTTTCCATCTTGTTTCTGATGAGTTCTATGGAAGATTTTACTATAGATTCATCATCAGGACATTCAAAAATAAGCTCGTCGTGAACCTGAAGCAGCATCTTTAGGGGACTCTTCGTGCGTTCAATTTCTTGGCTAACGTCTATCATTGCTTTTTTTACAATGTCTGCCGCACTGCCTTGTATTGGTGTGTTGATGGCAATTCTTTCCGCCGCCTGCTGCTCGTTCTTGTTCCTGCTGTTTATTCCACGGATGAACCTTCTTCTGCCGGTTATTGTCTGGGTAAAGCCATTAGCCCTTGCGTCTGCTATTGTCTTTTCTATAAAGGCCTTAACCTGCGAATAGGTTGTAAAGTACTGGGATATGAAATTCTGTGCTTCCGTTCTGCTTATGCCCAAATCCTTTGCCAAGCGGAATGCGCTCATGCCGTACATAACGCCAAAGTTTACCGTCTTTGCAAAGCGCCTCATGTCTGCGGTAACTTCATCAGCATTTATTCCGTATATAAGGGCTGCGGTTGCCTTGTGAACGTCCACTCCCTGCTCAAATGCTGAACTAAGGTTTTTGTCTCCGGAAAGATGTGCAAGAACAACAAGCTCTATCTGGGAATAGTCTGCCGAAATTAGCATTGTTCCCTTTTCTGCCGTAAAAGCGGATCGGATTCTTCTTCCGGCTTCTTCGCGGACAGGTATGTTCTGAAGGTTGGGGTCCCGGCTAGAAAGTCTTCCGGTAGCGGTTCCTGTCTGCATGAAGGATGTGTGTATGCGGCCGTTTTTGTCTGCCAATAGCGGTAATGTTTCCACGTAGGTGTTCTGCAATTTTACCGACTTTCTAAAGTCAAGGATTGCGTTTGGAAGGGGATCATCAGTGCGCTCTGCAAGTTCCTCCAAGACGGCTGTGTCCGTACTGTAGCCTGTCTTTGTCTTTTTGCCCGGAACAAGCCCCCTTTCTGTAAACAAAACTTCCTGCAGCTGCTTTGTGCTTGCTATGTTGAATTCATGACCTGCTTCTGAATATATGAGCGACTTCTTTTCTTCTATAATCTTGGAAAGTTCCACGTTGTAGTCCGAAAGAATTTTTTTGTCCAAGTGGATTCCCCGGTTTTCCATGGATGAAAG
>JAGACC010000235.1 GCA_017614295.1 Treponema sp. | reverse complement strand
TACTGGACTTTCTGTGGAGCAAGTCTTAAAGCTACAAGCCGAAAGCCTCAAGAGGTAACAAATATGTTCTGTGCCAAGTATGACTACAAGATGGACATTGCCGTAAAGCAGGAGGAAGCCTTCGAGGACGGAATGCTGCAAAAGTCCATAGAAAATGCAAAGAATGCACTGGCAATGAATCTGTCTGTAGAACAGGTTTCGCAAATTACTGGACTTTCTGTGGAGCAAGTCTTAAAGCTACAAGCCGAAAGCCCCAAGAGGTAACAAACATGCTATGTGCCAAATATGACTACAAGATGGACATTGCCGTAAAGCAGGAAGAAGCCTTCGAGGACGGAATGGAGAAAGGAAAGCTGCAAAAAGCCATAGAAGCAGTAACCAACTTATATCAAAACGGTGTGTCCATAGAAGTAATTGCCAAGTCTTTAAATATGACCACTGAAGATGTTCAAAAAATCATAAGCAAGAGCCAACAAGCATAGTCTAGTAAAAGCTTTATAGAAAAAACTTTTGGCATTGCCATTCTCCAATAAGGAATTGTATTACATTCACCTCGTTATCAGTAAGCAGTATTTTAAAGTTGCTCATTATTGTGACTAAGTGCTTTTTTTGCTATAATAGCCGAACTTTTACAAAGAACATAGGATGTAGGAAAATGAAAAGAATTGTATCAAAGTTGTTTGCAACAAGCCTTGCTTTAACAGCCGCTGTTTGTATGTTTGCATCATGCACAAAAAAGAACGAGGTCGCAGCAGAAGGACCTTTTTCTTGCCTTTCCCAGAAGGGAAAATTTATCTTGGGACTGGACGACTCCTTTCCTCCACTCGGATTCCGTGACGAAAACAACAATATTGTAGGCTACGACATTGACCTTGCCAAAGAAGTTGCAAAGAGACTCAACCTAGAACTTGTATGCCAGCCCATCGAATGGAGCGCAAAGGAACAGGAGCTTGCAACAAAAAAGATTGACTGCATCTGGAACGGCTTTACGATGACAGATGAAAGAAAAGACGCAATGGCTTTTACAAAGGCTTATCTTGACAATGCCCAGGTAGCAGTTGTACGCATTGACGGCAACATAAATTCCCTTTCTGAACTTGCGGGTAAGACAATCGGCATACAGGCTGGTTCTTCCGCACAGGACGCAGTTGAAGCTATGCCGGAATTTAAGGCTTCCCTTGGAGAGATTGTAGAGCTTAAGGAAAACATTACTGCCCTTAACGACTTAACCCTTGGCAACCTTGACGCAGTAATCATGGATCAGGTTGTTGCGGGCTACAATATAACAACTTCCGGCAAGGCACTAAAAATTCTTCCGGAAGGACTTGCAAACGAAGAATACGGTGTTGCTTTCCGCAAGGGAGACTCTGCTTTGCGCGACAAGGTTCAGGCGGTTCTGGAAGAGATGCAGAATGACGGAACTGTAAGTGCAATTTCAAACAAATGGTTCGGAAGTGACTTGTCTGTTATAGGAAAATAGGCATGAGGCCGGATTGTAGGGGCGGGCGCAAGCCCGTTGCCGAACTCGGAGCGCAGCTTCGGGTGAGGTAATGAAGTGGGAAGGGACCCACGGCTTTCGCAGCGAAGCTTCAAGCGACCCCGGAAAGCCGTAATACGATAAATTGATGTTAGTAATATAGAAGAAATCTACAAATGCAAAAGCGCCGTCCAAAAAAAATGAAAACACAAATTATTGAGAATGCCCCGGAATTTTGCTATAATAGGGTATGGCATCACTGATTGATTATTTTGATAAAATAAAGCTGGGCAAACTCCTGCTGATTATGCTAAAAAGCTCCGGAGTAAGCCTTGAAGTGTTCTTTCTAACGCTAATTTTTTCCATACCGCTTGCACTCCTGATATGCATGGGAAGAATGTCGCGGGTAAAAATCGTTTCAAAACTTACAAATATTTTTCTGCTTATAATACGCGGAACTCCGCTTATGCTTCAGCTGATATTCGTCTATTTTGCTCCGTCCGTTATTTTTCGCGTGGGGCTTGGGCGCTTTACGGCAGCAATTATTGCCATGGTTATAAATTACGCCTGCTATTTTGCAGAAATTTACCGCGGAGGAATTCAGTCTATTCCACAGGGTCAGTACGAAGCTTCCAAAGTGCTTGGATTTACCAAGTCCCAGACTTTTATGCGGGTAGTTTTGCCTCAGGTTGTAAAGAAGATAATTCCACCGCTTGGAAACGAAGTTATTACGCTTGTAAAGGATACGGCTCTTGTTCAGGTTCTTGGAGTTGCTGAATTGTTCCACGTGGCACAGACTCAGAGCGGCCGCCTTGTAAGCGTTATGCCTCTTTTTATAGCGGGCTTGTTCTATTTTATAATGAACTGGGCTGTTTCCAAATCATTTGACATTGCGGAGAAAAAACTTGACTACTACAAATGAAATTTTAAAAGTGCAGAACTTGAGCAAAAGCTTTGGTTCTCTGCAGGTACTAAAGGATATTTCTTTTACCGTAAACAAAGGCGATGTCCTTGGAATAATTGGTCCCAGCGGAAGCGGAAAGTCCACACTTCTTCGCACGGTATGCCAGCTTGAACGCGTTACCGGTGGCAGCATAAGCGTATGCGGAGATTCACTTGTTAAAGACGGAGTTTATTCGGATAAAGCGGCACTTCGAAAAATTGCTCTGAACGTTGGGCTTGTATTCCAGAACTTTAACCTTTTTCCGCATTTTTCTGTTCTTAGGAATATTACGGAAGCACAGAGGGTTGTTCTTGGAAAAAGCAAGGAAGAGGCCAATTCTCTTGCCATGGAGCTTCTTGCAAAGATGGGGCTTGAATCCAAGGCTAATTTTTACCCCTGCCAGTTGAGCGGAGGACAGCAGCAGAGAGTTAGCATTGCCAGAGCCCTTGCCCTAAAGCCACAGGTTCTTTTCTTTGATGAACCAACCAGTGCCCTGGACCCGGAGCTTACAGGGGAAATTCTTTCGGTAATACGGGAACTTGCAAAGACAAAGATGACTATGGTAGTGGTAACCCACGAGATGGCCTTTGCAAGAGACACAAGCGACCACATAATCTTTATGGACGGTGGCATGATTGTTGAGCGGGGTACCCCAAGCGATGTTATAAACAATCCAAAAGAGGAAAGAACAAAAGCCTTCCTTAAGCGCTTTAATGACGTTAGGTAAAGGCAAATCCCCAGTCTTTGGCTTGAATAAAAAAAGCGCGGCCTGAAGCAAACAAACCGCGCATGTTCTTAAATTGGTATTTTTAACTTTTTTTAATTAAAATGTTTTTCAACATTTATTAAAATACAGTAACAACGTCTCCGTTGGGGTAGTTTTCCTTTACCCAATCGCGGACCTTCTGTGTCTGGAGGGCATTTACAAGAGCCTTAAGAGCTGAATCGTTTTCACGGCCAGACTTTGTAACGACAATGTTTACATAAGGAGAATCTTTTCCTTCTACAACGAGTCCGTCTTTTGTTGAATTAAGTCCAACTGCAAGGGCATAGTTTCCGTTTATTGCAGCGGCATCAACATCTGGAAGAACACGGGGAAGAGAAGCAGCTTCAACTTCCGTAAACTTAAAGTTCTTTGGGTTTGATTCAATAGAAACTGGTGTAGCCTCAAGACCTGCATCTGCTTTTAAAGTGATAAGGTTTGCAGCCTGAAGGAGAAGAAGAGCTCTTCCTTCGTTTGTAGGGTCATTTGGAATTGCGATTGTTGCACCGTCCGGAATGTCTGCAAGATTTGTATACTTCTTTGAATAAAGGGCAAATGGTTCAATGTGGATTCCGCCAATGTCTACCAAGTGTGTTCCGTGTTCAGAATTGAATGTATCAAGATAAGGCTTGTGCTGGAAGAAGTTGGCATCCAAATCACCTGATTCAACTGCTGAGTTTGGCGTTACGTAATCATTGAATTCTATGATGTCCAATTTGATTCCTGATGCAGCAAGGTCATCTTTTACAAGATTCAACAAACCTTCATGTGGAACAGGTGTTGCTCCTACTTTTATGGTTACAGATGAATCCTTCTTTTTGCATCCGGAAAGCAATGCGAGTGCAGAAATAACAGCGAGTGCTGCTCCTAATATTTTTTTCATATAAGCTCCTTTTTGGGTAATTCCCTAGTAGATTGGTAGAGAATATATAACATAAACAAATATTTGTCAAGATTTTCAAACAAACGGGAAAAACCGGAAAGAAAAAGTATTATTTTCTTCTTCTGGACGGTAGTCTTTTACGCTCTACCATGCATTTTTACTCTAATCCGGCTAACACTCCTTTGCGCCACCGCCGTTCCGGGGTTCCGCTTTCGCCTCCATTGCTGGCGCAACGGGCCAAGGCCCGCCCCTCCATGGCGGCGTAAGTCCTTACCGGTTTGCAAACAGTCATCTTAGTAGGCTCAACGCAGCATTTATTCCGAAACCTGTACGTAGGGTTCGTCTATAACAATATCCTTGTAGATCTCTTTTTGACCATAAGAAAGGTGGGGATGCTTTTTGCCCTTGTAGTTCTGGCCAACTTCTATGCGGCGGATTACAAAAAAATTCCATGCAACGGGAGGAAGCTTTGCAAAAGGATCCTTTATGTTTGCAAAATTATAGGCAGCTTTTACACAGCGCTCAAAATAGTCGCGCATGTCCTTTCCATACAAAAGATTGGGGCAGCCGTAGGTAATAAGGACAACCTTTCTACCGCTGTCTGGATTAGCTTCGTCGGTCCTTGTGCGGAAGTTGAATTCCTCTGCGGCAAGATGGGCAATGGCACCTCCCATGCTCCAGCCTACAAAAACTATCTCGTAGTCGGGATATTTTTCAAGCTGCTCAAAGAATTCCTTCATAACCTGCTCGGAGCCTGAATGCCAAACCTTTACAAAGCCGCCGTGTGCCTTGATTTTTTTTGACCCGTGCTCATAAGATTTTGTTACAAATGCAATGTCGTGTATGGCATCTGCAAAGCTGTGGGTGTCTTCAAATATCAGGTAAAGGATTTTTTCGTCATCATCCGCCGTTATGTAGTAGTTTAGCGATTTTCCTATTTCAAGAAAAAGCTTCCTCGAAATGCGGCACCTGTCAGAATATACAGTCCATGCCCTTAGTTTTTTTCTGCCCTGCCACGCTGAATCCTGCACATTGTTCTGTAAGGACGAAGGCGGCACGGTTGCGCAGGCAGCAAGGAAAACTGTAGAAAGCGCAATTAGAAGTACGGCCGCAATGAGGGATGCTTTCATCAGGATTATTTCTGGGCTTTTCCAAAAAGGCTTTCCCCGCAGTAGCTGCATGTGCCATTGGTTCCGACCCTTATGTGGCTAGTTCCTCCGCAGTTGGGGCATTTGACTTCCACAAAGCCAGTGCCAAGGTCGTCACCGTCGAGTGCATTGTCTATCTTAACGCAGGGTTTTCCTCCAAGCTGAAGGTTGCAGTTCTGGAAATATCCTTTTTTGAACAGAATATCCAGCTCCGGGAATATTTCAAAGCTTGGCTTATTCATCTGGGCCGAAAGTTCTTCCGCCGTTACGGTTCCGTCAACATCACTTCCAAAGATTTTTTCGTAGCGCATTGCAGTTGATATTTCGCCATTCTTTTTTTTGCCAATATATATCGGTATTCCACATGCAGCCATCAGTATTATGTAAACCGGCAGAAGCTTCATGGATACTTTTTCCCCGGCTATAGGAAAAAAGCAGCAAAGGACTCCCAATGCAAAAAAGCAAATTCCTATGAAACCCCACTTTACTAATTTGTCTGCAATTGATTCATATCTGTAAACCTGATCCATATTTAGGTATTTTGCCATCTTATTCCTCCTGGATTTTCCCATACAAAGGGTTGCCGCAGTAGCTACACTTGCCGTGGCTGTCTGCCCTTATGCGGTTTGTTGCACCGCAGTTCTTGCATGTAACCTCAACAAAACCTGTGCCCAGCACTTCATTTCCAAGGGCGTTGTCTATCTTTACACAGGTATCTTCTTCCTTGCCAAGACTACAGTTCTGAAAGTAGCCCTTTGTAAAGAGGTCTTTAAGTTCGGCAAAGATTTTGGAACTTGGCCGCTTTAGCTGGGTAGAAAGTTCGTCTGCGGTTATAATTCCGTCGGTGTCGCTTCCAAAGATTGTTTCGTAGCGTCTTGCAGATGCTATCTCCCTGAACTTTTTTCTGGATATAAGTATTGGTATGGCAGAAGGAATCAGCAGTATGCAGGACATATACAGGGGATTCGTCTCCTTTTTTTCCAAATAGGGAGCAAGCATGGCCTTTTCTTCTTCTGTAAGTTTCACGTCTGAACTGGAAAGAATATCATTTCCTGTAAATTTCTTGTTTTCATCATTGATTTTGAACAATGAACCCAGTATTCCAATGCCAAAAAAACAAACAAGGACACAGCCCCACTTCATGAATTTTTTTGCGGACTTAGCTTCTTTTTCAATCCTGTCAAGGTTCAAATACCTTATGCTAGCGTCGCCTACAGCCATTTTTTCTCCATAAAAACAGATTTATGTAAAATAATAACACGGCTTTTTTTTGCTGTCAATTTGCATTTTAGTTAGCGTTACCTTCTGGCCTTTATCCTTCCGCTGATGAAGGAACCCAAAGCCTGTATAAGTTCAACCATGAGTATGATTACGATTACGGCTGCCGCAAGAACGCGTGTTTCAAAGCGCTGGTAACCGTAGCTGTTTGCAAGCTGACCCAAACCGCCGCCACCAACAACACCCGCCATGGCTGAGTAACCAATCAGGTTTATTACTGTAAGTGTAATTCCGTCCACAAGGGAAGGCAATGCTTCGGGAATCATGACCTTAAAAATTATCTGCCTGTTTGTAGAACCCATGCTTCTTGCGGCTTGAATTACTCCAACATCCACTTCCTTTAGTGACGATTCAATTACGCGGGCAACAAAAGGAGCGGCGGCAATACTTAGCGGAACAATCGTTGCTTTTGTACCAATCGTCGTGTGCACGATAAGGCGTGAAAGCGGAAACAAAAGGATAATAAGGATTATGAATGGAAAAGAGCGCACAATGTTTACGATGCGGCTAAGCACCTGGTTAAGCATTGGCTTTGGGTTTATTCCGTTGAGCGGCTCACTTGTGCACAAAAGAATTCCAAGCGGAAATCCCAAAAGCACGGAAAATATTGTGGAAAACAAAACCATAAGAGCGGTCTG
>JAGACC010000234.1 GCA_017614295.1 Treponema sp. | reverse complement strand
CAAAAGGAACTTCCGGGATAAGACAGAAGTTTGCTTCGTGGCTTGCAATGGCAGCTGCAGTAGCAATAAAGCCAGATTCGCGACCCATAAGCTTTACAAGGCCAATACCGTTAATCTGTGAATGGGCTTCCATGTGGCATGTATTTATAGCCTGGGTTGCCTTCTGAACTGCTGTTTCAAAACCGAATGAGCGGTCTATGAACTGAAGGTCGTTGTCTACGGTCTTAGGAATGCCAACAACAGCAATTTTTAAGCCGCGGCGGTCAATTTCGTTTGCAATGTCCAAGGCACCGCGCTGGGTTCCGTCACCGCCGATAATGAACATAACGTTGATGTTAAGGCGCTCAATGGAATCTACGATGTCTGTTACACGGTCTCCGCCACCACGTGAAGTTCCAAGGAAAGAACCGCCAATCTTGTGGATTGTGTCTACGTTGTCCGGGTTAAGGTCTACTGTGTTAAAGCCCTGTTCTGTAAAGAATCCCTTGTAGCCAAAGCGGATACCGCGGATTCTGCGGACGCCGTAGCGGTTCCAAAGACAGCGTACAACTGCACGGATAACGTCGTTCAAACCTGGGCAAAGACCACCGCAAGTACAAATACCAGCCGTAACATGAGCCGGGTTAAAATAGATATTTTCTCTTGGACCTGCTTTTTCCATAAGGTTGGACATGTCGTTGGCATCGCCCTTGTCGTCCTCAAAAACATTCACCAAATTGCGGACAAAAGATGTGTCCTTAACATAAGTTGCACGGAAGTCACCGTGTTCATGTGAAAGTTCAATTGGAGACCGGACTTTGCATTCTCCTAAAGTTTCAACGGAAAAATCGTATTTTATTTTGTCCATAAGACCTTACCTCAAAAAATTCTCTCTGGCGCTAAAATGCACCTTATTATTCAATCTAGTAAGATAACCTGTTAAGCGCATATTGTCAATTAGTTGAGCAAAAAGAAGCACGGCAGGGATTGGAGGGGCCCGCGAAAGTGGGTTGCAAAGCAATGGAGCCGGGAGGCGGTTCTCGCAACGAAGTTTCAAGCGAATCCGGAAAGCCCTTAGCAGATGAAAGTGCCGCAAGACTACTTCATTTTTTCTATTAAATATGGCAAATTATAATTGAGGGAACAATGAGGGACGAATCTTGGAACAGGTTTGAAGAACAAGAGCGCATGGAAAACAGAAAGCACAGCGAGCCTTCTGATGAATACAGCTTTTACGAAGCGGTTGCAAACGGAGACATAGAAACTGTCGAACAGAATTTTGCCCGCGGAGATTTTGTGAATCAAGAAGGTAAGGGCAAGCTTTCCCTAAATTTTTTGCGCAACACAAAGTATCATTTCGTTGTTACAACAGCCCTGGTTACCCGCTTTTGTATAGATGCCGGCATGGAAAACGAAGAAGCCTACACCCTGAGCGATTTTTACATCCTAAAGATGGACGAATGTGCAGACATACAGAGTGTTGTTGCCGTTTACACAGACATGGTCATGGACTTTACCAGAAGGATGAGGGTTCTAAAAAGACCTGCTTCCCTTTCCAAGCCAGTGCTAAAGTGCATAAACTATATTTACGAAAATCTTACCAAGCAGATAAAGATAGATGAATTGGCCAAGGTTTCTGACCTTTCGGAAAACTATTTGTCTCATCTTTTTAAGAACGAGATGGGAGTTAGCCCGGCAGACTATATCCGTGAGCAGAAAATTGTTTACGCAAAGCAGATGCTTTTGAATTCGGATTATTCGGTCATGCAGATAGCGGATATGCTTTCGTTTAGTTCGCAGAGCCATTTTGTACAGGTGTTCAAAAACATGGTTGGGCTTACCCCAAAGAAATTCAGGGAGCAGAAGCCGGAATTCCTTAAGAACAAGAAGGGGCAGTATGAAAAAAAAGACTAGCCGTTTTGCCAGATTGATTCTTTTTGCAGCATTTCTCTTTACCGTTCAGTTTTTTTCGGCGGAAGCAAGTGCTCTGGAAATTTACCGTCCGGAAAATTTTGGCAATATGAATATAGTTCCCTGCATGATTCGGGTTACGGACATGGACGGAAACGATGCGTCTTCTTCCATAATAAGCATTTCCTATTCCTGGTATTACGAGATAAACAAAAAGAAGGGAAAGTGGCTGCACCGCTACTGGAACGGCTGCTTTACCGGCGGAACCGTAGTTCACCTGGACATGAAGAGCGGAAGCTACAAAATCTCGGTCTACACTCCGGTAAAAGACCAGTCTGAATATGCTTCGCTTACAAGGCAGGAGTGGACTTCAAACGAATTTATCTATAAAACGGGAAGCCCCGCGCTGAATGTTATTTTTGTAAGCCCAGTTGCAAATGACAACGGATTTTATTCGGGAGCATGGCATATTGACTACCGCGCACCCAAATTCTACATATATACCAAGCCAAAAATGCAGTAATTCGCTCTGCTAAGGCTAAAACTTGAAAATTTTGCTAAAAAAACCCAAAAAAATGCAGAATTCAAGGAGAACTTGAAAGACAAAACTTTGTTTTAGTGATATAGTAAGCCTATCACTTCTAAATTTGTCTTTCAAAACTTGGGAGTAGTGCTCGTTGAGTACCGTGTATCTTAAAACAGGAGGAACTGATATGTCGGCAGTTTCTGATAAATCTAAATTGCAAACACATAAACTGCTTCAGTTACCACTTGTAAACCTTATGCAGGAATATGTTCAGCAGGGACAGACACAGGGAATAATTAACGGGTATGGCCTATTTGACCAGGCTACTTTTGAAGATTTTGAAGGGCAGACCAACGCCTAAAACTTTTTTTCACATGCGTTGGCTCCCGGTATTTAAGGAGAAACGGATGTGCAAAATAAATAAACCAATAATAAATATAGAAGCAACCGCCGCAAAAATAAAAGAATTTCGCATACGTGCGGGTTATTCGGTTCGCGAAATACAGTCAATTTTTAATTTCTCAAGCCCGGAAGCAATCTATGCTTGGGAAAAGGGAAAGTATCTTCCAACTATAGACAACATGATTGTTATTGCAAACGTGTACGGTGTTTCTGTAGACGAATTCATTGTCCGCGATTTTGTAGAAGTTGTGTGTGAACTTTCCGAACCAAAGTCTGCCTAAAGATGCCTCATTCCCAAGTTTTAAAGAAGCTCGCTAATGACACAAATCTTTTTTGGTGATATATTAAGACCATAAGCGTTGAAGCAGCGCAAAAGTTGGCTCCGGCTGGCTTACACTTAAATGGAGGTTCAGAATGAAAGCTATGAACATCAACAAGTTCCATTCCCATCATGCAGAAAGTCATCATTCTGAACATTCATGCGATCATCATAGTCGCAAAAGTGAATGCCATTTGGAAAGCAGTTTGGGACATTCATCTTCCTTTGCTGCAAGTCAATTTTTGAAATAGGAGCTTTGGCGTAACCTTCCTAAAAAGCGTTGGGGCTCCGTAAATAGGAGTTATCAACGTGAAGACAACATTTTTAAGACCTGTACTTGATTTGGATGCTACAGGCGCAAAAATCAAAACCCTTATGAAGCAGCGTGGAATTACACCCCGCCAGCTACAGATTATCCTCAATTTTCCCTATGTGCAGACCGTCTACAACTGGTTTTCCGGTAAGAACATGCCAACAATAGACAACCTTATTGTTCTGGCTCAGGTTCTTGGTGTAACCGTGGACGACATTATCGTTACAAAAATGGTAGACATAGAGATTGACGGTATGCAGGGTATGGAAGCTCTTATTGCGTAAATATTTGGAGAGATGGCAGAGTGGTCGATTGCGGCAGCGTGCTAAGCTGTTATAGCGTTAATGCTATCGGGGGTTCGAATCCCTCTCTCTCCGTAATGGTCGGTTTATGGGAAATTAATATAATCAGAAATATTAAATGTTATATTTCCACCATAAACATAACCATCATTAAGTTCACTATCATCAAGAATTTTATATTTCTTAATTAATAAATTCCTTTTTTCTTTTCTTCTTCACAATTCGGTGGAAGATCTATCATTTCTTGCATTGTATAATCGATGAATTCTTTTTGTGAAATTGGAAATTTTTGCCATTCTGATTTCCTCCAAAAGAAAGTCCTGCCCTCATTCGATTTACTATATTTACAGGAAAGCAATAGTGTCATAAGTGCGATTTGTTTTTCATTTGGTCTCTTCTCCGTGAATCGAAATTACAGAAAACTTTCCTGAAGTGTAGCCTGAATAATTTTTGATTTCCATGATTTTAAAATTTTTAAACGGAATTGGAAACTCGGTCTTCTTTTCGATGTCGTAGAATGTCCAGTCAATGTCGCCAGTGTTTTTCTTAAAATCGTTCCATCTTAAATCTTTTTCGCCTTTTTCGGTTTTTGCGTGTCCAACAAGAAGTATATTGGGATTAGCCGTACGCTTTACAGTCGTATTAGATTCATTTTTAGGCTCAGGAATGTCGAGGCATTTTCTAACAGTCGATGCAGAAATAAAACAATCGGATTTGCTGCCGTTTTCATACTGATTTATAAAATGGTATATGTTAAGATTGCCGTCAGCGTCAAAGGCTCCAAGAAAAGTCAGGTCTTCTTTTATTATGATAAAGGGACTTGGCTCAAAGGGGCTTTCAACCGTCCAGCCTCCCCTTATGCATGACCATTGGTTTTTTAGAATGGACTTTCCAGAAGTCATGTTCCAGATGTAAAAATGTTCGTCATCATCGTCGTAAAGACCAAATCCTAAAAGCGGGGTTTCGCCGTTTCCTCCAGCACTTCCATCTCTATGAAGTCCGAATTTTATTTTATTCTTTTTAAGTGATCCTTGGGCAATTAAGACATTTCCACCGTCTGCGTACTGCAAATTCATTCTGTAGTATTTGAACGGAACAACGGTCTTTCCACTTTCATCAATGATTCCGTATATTTCATCTTCATATAAATCGTCGGGATCTTTGTATTCTTTTTGGACGACGGCATAAGATTTTCCTGCGTTTTTTCCGCAAAGCACAGTGTAGAAATCTGAACTTGTTTCGTACTTTGCAGGAATTACCACATTGTCTTCTGCGTCTACATATCCATAAAGTTTTTTTGCTTCATCGTAATACGGATAGAGTTTTGCCTGAGGAATAATTTGGGCTGGTGCGCGCTTTTCCATATACTGGCGGCATATTTCACCAAGGGAACTTTTTGGAACTTCGGTATAGGGAAAAGAAAATAATTTGCACGGCATAAGCAATGCAAAAATCATCGCGGAAACAAAAATAAATTTTTTCATTATATTTTATTTCTCAGAGCTTTCTTTGTCCCGCCGCATGTCATCTTCCAGTCTCGAGACATAATGCGACACATATTCCTGTACGATTTTGTTCAGCTCGTTC
The DNA here is from genome assembly GCA_017614295.1 of Treponema sp. GTDB lineage: Bacteria > Spirochaetota > Spirochaetia > Treponematales > Treponemataceae > Treponema_D. The sequence goes on along the minus strand of JAGACC010000234.1, from coordinate 8,593 downwards.
TGGAATAAGCCCGATTTATCGCTGAAGATTATTTCGCTTGCAAGGCCTGAAAGCGGTATAAACCACACTTCGCCTAAAACGGTGTCGTCCCATTTTGTGCCTTTGTAGACGGAATCGAGCCGCAGACGGTATGTGCCTTTTTCTAAGAAGAGCGGATTTCTTACAGCGTTCACGGCGATGCGCTGGGAAGAAAACCAGTTAGAAAACTTTGGAAAGAGGTCAGCGAAATTTACGATGGCTTTTTCTTTGCCTGATGACTTTAGAAGAGTCATAGAGCGGACTCGGTTGTTTGAAAGCCATGTGCTGTCAAGGTTTGCGAATCGGCGCAGTCCGTTTGTGGCGAATGGACCGAGGGCGGACTTTGTGAGCGTGAACTCAATCCATTCTCCAATACCGTCACCTTTTACGCCTTCTACCCAGCCGTTGTACAAAATGCCGTCAAAAGAGGTTTCTGCCGCATAGGTTGAGCTGCGGAGATTTTCATCTTTGTCTGCCTCGTCCCAATTATCCCAATACAAATTTTGGTTTCCTGCCATCTTAAAAGTGCCAGAGAGTGTTGAAGAAGAGCGTATTTGCGTGACGAAGTCCTGCTGCGCGTCTGCATCAGCTTTCACGAAGAAAAGGTCTTCCCGATACGGCGATTTTGTCTTGAAGTCGAAATACTCGTTCTGCTGCGGCTTGTAATTTTTTGCGGCATACAGAACAAACTCAACTCCGCTCTCGCTGATTTCGCCAAGAGGTGTGATGTCGAATGTTGTCTTAGAATTATTTGCCTCCATCTCGCTGTCAGTAAGGACAAGGAAATCCTCTATAGCACCCTTCCATGTACCGCCCGTGGAGATGTCATACCTCACGGCATATTCAGACCCATGGTAATCGCGCTTTTTGGTGTTGATGTCATACCGGACCCGAAGCGATGAACTTGCGTTCGGTGCAAAGTGCAGTTCGTGATAGAAATGCAGGACGAGTTTTAGAGTGTAGATTTCGTCGTATTTGTAAAACTCCTGTTCCCGATATACTAGCTCATTCAATTCCTCATTTTTTTCGATTGTCGTTTCAATTCCAACTGTGAGGATGGGAACTTTCTTTTTGTCCTGATAGATTTCAATCGGTTTATAAATTCTGTCGTTTATACCAAAACGTGAAAGGTTTTTGATATACTCAGAAGCAGAAACTGTTGCAAGTTTTTTATCGAGTGCAAAAAGTTCGGATTTTGTTACGTTGAGCTGATTGTTATCCTTGATTTCATACACATCTTTCTGCAATGCAATGGCAAGAGCCGAGTTGTCGGAGAAAATGCCGTTTCCGATATAGATATAGTTTGAAACAGTTTCGTCCTTTTTTACAGCAAACTGCGTGGTCAAAACCACAGGAAACGCACAGGGAACTGTAACGGCTTCTTTTGTGGTATTCTTAAAGCCGAAGAGTGCTGTTATCTCACTTCCGCGGATTTTGGCAGAACGATAAATGTTCATCTGTTCCACTACGAGTAATTCCTTTTTAAGAGCGATTTTGTCGTTCGGCTCTTTAACGTAGATGTTGCCGTAGCTCCAATCTTCCGGATAGTATGAGCCACCATCATCCGCAAAGGCAAGGAAAGTTCCAAGCACAAAAATCATTGTAAAAATTAAAATCAGTTTTTTCATAAAATTATCCTTTTTATATTTATAGTTCAATTTCCATCGTAAGTGAACGGTCTTCGCATTGCTCATCGTCTTCGGTGGCAAAGACGTAATCTAATTCAAAAGCATATTTGCGATTTCCTGTTTTGCGGAAGTTTGAAATTGAATCGATATGCACAAAAATTCCCTTCTTGTTTTCTTCTGCAGCCTTAATTTTTGGTTCGCCGGACGCCCAGACTTTTTTGTAAAGTTCGTCTATAAAATCGAATGTCTTTATGTGGCTTCCGTCAGAAAATTTGTAGACTGCAACTCCAAGGTTTGCATTGCCGCCAAAATACTGTGTGTCAAAAAGCAGGTCTTCTTCTTCGTCTTCAAAAAAGAGGTATGACTGAACACCTTTTTCAATCTTGAGCGATTTGTAGCTTCTGTATTCAAACCGTGTTCCGCCGCCGCTCGTCGCCCAAATGTAGATGAGGTAATCTTTTGTCCAGCGAATATCACGGCATGCCCAGCCAGGCTCAGTTTCTGCAATTTGTTTTCCGCTTGGCAAATCGTAAAGCGTAATCAAAAAAGCCTTTGCCTTATTTGGACGATGGTAGACGAGCAGTTTTGATTCATCTGGCGAGACAAAAAAATTTTCAATCAACTCCCAGTTTGCAAAATGAGTAATCTGCTTGTTTTTGTAGTCAAAAATCTGCTTACTGTGGGATTTTCCGTCAATGCGGTATTTTTCAGAATTTCCCTGTGCAGACACAAGCGAAACTCCAGCCGCAAAAATCATAGCGAAAATAAAAATTACTTTTTTCAATAGAATAATATTCCTTAACAGCCGGTTCGTTTAACGGTCAGGGAGCCGGTTTTTATCCAGCAAACAAGAGTTCAACTCTTTTAGCGACCTTTAGAACTTCCTTTCCAAACGGTCAAATCCGTCCGTAAGTTTCTTTGCAATTTCCACAAGCTTGGCAAGATCGCCTTTGCGGGAACCCTCTATGTTAAGCGGCATAACCGGGTCGTGCAAAGAAAGCCTAAGAAGCATCCAGCCCTTAATGTCTTCGCTGTTAAAAGAAATTCTTACGCCTTCATAGGAATGTGGCAGTGTGTAACCAGCATCTTTTGCCCTGGTCTTAAATTCTTCAAGAACCTTTAAGCCGTATTCCTTAAAGTCTTCTCCCTTAATCTTAAAGCGGAATTCTCCGTCTTCTACGAGAGGTGGAAGTTTTTCTATAAGTGAGCTTAGCTTTTTTCCCTTTACGGAAGCCTGGGCAAGAGCAATAATAAGCTTTACCGCAAGGAATGCTCCGTCGTCCAGGAAGTAGTTGTCCTTTAGCGCACCGTGGCCGGAAGTTTCCATTGCAAGCGGAGCAACCGTACCAGAAGCGTTAAGTTCCTTCTGCTTGTCTATAACGTTTTTGTATCCGCGTTTGTAGCAGAGGTGCTTTAGACCAAGAACGTCTTCAAGGAAGTAGGTAAGCCTGTCGGAAGTGATGGAGTCCGTAATAATTGTAGAACCGGGATATTCCGGTGCAAGAATAGCAGCTATCATTGCTATGATAGAGTCGCGGTTGATTTCCCTGCCGTCGCTCAAGACTGCACTCATGCGGTCAACGTCTGTGTCAAAGATAAGTACAAGATCCGCCTTGTTATTTAAAACTGCATTCCTGATTGCTTCCATGGCCTGCTTGTTTTCCGGATTTGGAATATGGTTGGGGAACATTCCGTCCGGCTTAAGGAACTGGCTGCCAGTCGTGTCTGCTCCAAGCGGCTTAAGTATTTTTTCTACAAAGAATCCGCTGGCTCCGTTACCGCTGTCCACAACAATATGCAAACCTTTAAGAGGCTGCTTTTCGTCTATGTCCTTTAGCGCAGATGCAATTTTATCCTTAAGGTATTCGGCGTAAATGCTTATTAAATCCACAGACTTAATCTCTGCAGATGCCTTTCCAACATCCGCCTTTTCTGCTTCCGAAAGAATTTCTGTTATGTCGTCGTGCTCAAGACCGCCGTCTTTGTCAAAGAATTTAATTCCGTTGCGGTTAAATGGAAGGTGGCTTGCCGTAATCATTGCAGATCCGGTAAAAGCTGTTTCCTTAAAAACAATGGACATGAACATGGAAGGAGTGGTTGCCATTCCGCAGTCAACAACACTTGCTCCGGCAAAAATAATTCCTTCCATAAGGGCAGAAGCTAAATCTGGACCTGTAATGCGGGAGTCGCGTCCAACACCAATCTTTAAATCCTTTGTCTGGCAAGAAGTTTTCTTTGCAAGCCAGTTAGCAAAAGCGTATCCAATCTGTTTTGCAATTTGGGGCGTAAGGTTTACGTTTTCTCCTTCAACACCTTCAGATGTAATTCCGCGGATGTCGCTGCCGTTCTGAAGTTTCATAAAAGCTGTCATATATTTTCTCCTTTAATATTCATTATTTTAAAGATTTTATTAAATATTGCCAATAGGGTTTGGAGCCACTCGTTTGGTTATACTGTGCCCGGCACTCCGTGTCCGGTCAGCTCCATGCAATTTTTACTAAATCGCAAACAAGGAGCGCCATGGAGGGCGCGTCATTTGTTTGCGGAAACATTGCATGGAGGCAATTTTTCCCCGCTTTCCAGGGTTCCGGCTTTCGCCTCCATTGCCTGACGGCAACGCGTTCCGCGCCCTTCCAATCGGGGCTAGGCTTTGTTTAAATTCGCGCGCAAGAAAAAGTTTTTTAGTTAATCCTTGTGTCCATAAAAATTATGTATTCTTTATCGCCTACAAATTTGCTAAGCTTCCAAAGCTTTTGTGTATAGGTAAAATACAACTTGTAGTATTCACTGTTAGAAATTTTATATATGGTGTTTATTAAGTTCGTATTAAATTCATAGGAATCAGGTTCACCAAATTCCTTGGAAATCTCAGCCCTGGGAGTTGCCGGAGCCAATTTTTCTATCATAATTATTTTTTCCCTGCCAAAAGTAAAACAATTTACAAAGAGTATTATTGCAATAAGAATAAGTCTTCTGTTAAGCATTTTCCAACCTCGTGTACTCTGTAAATTATACAAAAAGAATCCGGTTTTGCATAGGAAAGTTAAGAAGAAAAACTAAAATGTCCCCATCTTCAAGGCGTATCGTATTAACGATTGGAGCAGAAGCATCTCCCCAGCCACATGACACAAACAGAAAGATGCAAAAGCTATCAATAATTTCCTAACATTCATTTTTACTTTAACCCCAGATTTGATTTGGAAACAAGATGGATGCCGGGTACGCAAATAATCCGCCACTTCAACATGCGAGCCAGCATAACTTGTTCCAAATTTTTTATGGTGGGCTTTGACTTTTTGTTCAAAGATTATATAATAGAAGAATGAATAAGTTTGCAAGATTGTTATTTGCCGGTGTTTTTTTTCTGTTTACAATTACAATGACCGAAGGTTGTGCCACGACTCCAGAAGAGCAGCAGCTCTTTAGCGAGGATTCATCCTTGTCTGCCGGAAACGATGAAGCCAAGTCCAAAAAGGATTCCGCCGAAAAGAAAGTCGAAGATAAGTCTAATGAAGCTAAGTCTTCGGATTCAAAATCAAAGGATTCAAAAGAAGCAGATTCCAAAGATTCAGAGGGTTCGGAAGAAGTTACTCTGGAAGAAGGAGAGGAAGCTGCAAGTACAGTTAACATAAAGGGCCGCCCTTCCGGAGACTTAAAGGTTCCGCAGGTTGTAGAGCAGTACAAGCTTTCTAAGGTTGTGCGCGTTTCTCCAGACGTTGTTCAGGCTGTTTATAACAATACAGAGACAAAGGGTAAAATTCTTACCGTAACCAAGGCCTATGGTAACGTTGTCCCCCAGGTGATGATTCCAAACTTTACCTCCAAGGACATTTCTTACCGTTCAGAAAGCCTTAAGGGAATTTCTCTTGTTCTTGGACTTGAAAATTCTCTCTGCCGCAGCGCAACTTGGGTTAGCGGAGACTTTGCCTTTTCTTTTATGGCGGATGAAGGCTTTACTTACGAGAACTTAGATTCCTTTATTCAGCAGATTTACTAATTTTTACGATTCCATTTGTAATTAATGCCTTCCTCTGGTATTTTTAAAGGGAATGCTGTTTGGCGCAATGTTTTAAAAAGTTCCGCTAAACAGCCTTTCCTAAAATAGGCCTGTTCGGAAACTACGTTCCCTCACAGGTTGCGAGTTTAAAATCGCTAAAATAGCGCGATTTTAAACATCGCATTTCAGAGTAACCAGTTCAGAAACTGAAGTTTCGAACTGGTTTAATATGGGGGATTTATATGGAAAAAAAGATTTTCCTTTTTTGTTTAAGCCTTGCCTGTGCGCTTCATTTTTCTTTTGCACAGAATACCGCCCTGCCTTCCGTGGAGCCTCTTTTTCTTTACGATGACGGCGGTTCTTTTGACGATGAAGACATTATAAAATCTGCCCTTGAATTTTCTGAATGCCCGGCTTCTTCTGCAGAAGGTCAGGCTGCTTTTGCTCGCTATTCAAATTTAAAGCATTCACTTGTAACACCTTCTTTTCTTGCCCTTAGCCAGACAGAGCGTGCGGAAAAAATACTTTCTGCTATGTATGAAAAACTTCTTCTTGCCTATAAGGACGGCCAGACAAAGGTTAACGTAATGTTTGCGGACGGAAGCTACAACTGCGTTTCTTCCAGCGTGCTTTACCTTGCTTTGGCAAAGGCTTCTGGTCTTGATGTTCGCGGACAGGTAACCCCCAACCATGCATTTTGTACACTATATGTAAGCGACGGTTCTTCTGGAGCAAAGGCAAAAGTGGATGTGGAAACAACCAATCCCTATGGTTTTGATCCCGGAAGCAAGCGTAACGTTCAGGAAAACAGTAACGGTGGCGGAAGGTACACGATTGTTCCCAAGAGAAATTACATTGGCCGTTACGAGGTTGAAGACAGGATGCTTGTTAGCCTTATTGGCGGAAACGTTGCCGCTGATTACGACAAGGCTGGAAATTGGCATAAGGCTGTTCCTATGGCTGCTGCTTGCGTGGCTTTTACTCAGGGTTGCAATAACACTGCCAAGAGGAACCGGGAAGAATTTGAAACTGCCTGTACTAATTTTGTTGCTTCTTTGCAGAGGGAAAATAAGTTTGCTACAGTTCTTGAATGGCTTGACTTGCTTTGCGGAAAATGGGGTGCGGAAAAAAAGCTTAAGAACACTTATGAAAATTCGGTTTCAAACTATGTTGTTGTTTTGTGCAGGACTGGATCTTTTACGGCTGCAAGGGAATGTCTTGACCAGCGCAGGAAAAATGTTAGCGTCCAGGCCCAGACTCGCATTGAGCAGCAGATTTTTGAAAGCGAAGTTCAGTGGCACCTTGATGCAGCCCGTAATGATGATGAAGCCATAGCCTATCTGCAAAGCATACGTTCACAGGAACTTGCCCAGTCTTCCCGTAACGCTGCAAAGATAAAGCAAAGGCTAGAGTATTACTGGGTAAAAAAGATTAATGCGGCTCAGGCAGAAGGGGATTATTTGTATGCTGCTTCTATTGCGGACCAGGGTTTGGCTTGTGTTCCCGGAAGCGGAATTATTTCTGGTGCCAAGAAGAGCTGTTTCCGCAATTACGATTCTGTTTTCCACAATAAATTTGCTGATTTGGCTAATAAAAAGCGCTATGACGAAGCTCTTGATGTTCTTAATGAAGGTTTGAGCGGCAATCCGGAAAGCCAGGTCTTGAACAGTGACCTTAAGCGTCTTAAGAAAATGATGGAAAAGGAAGGCTCTAAGTAAGTAAATAAAAAGTCCAGATTAACTTCGGCACCACCATCATCTGAATACCGTTGCTTCCTTCCGGATCTGGCGGGGTTTTCCAGCGACAATGTGCAAAGCATCTGGACAAAGGCGGAAAGAGGGGGATTCGAACCCCCGACAGACTTTCGCCTGTGCACGCCTTCCAAGCGTGGACCTTAAACCACTCGGACATCTTTCCAAAACAAAAAAAATACAGGACTTTTTGAATAAAGCCACCGCAGTCAATTAAGTCAACACTTTCTTATGCAAAGCGGCAGTTACCGGAATAAAAACATCCGGCATATCCAAAAACCTGTAATGAATAGTGAGACTGGGGGAGTTCGAATCCCCAACCTTCGGCTCCGCAGGCCAACACTCTATCCAGTTGAGCTACAGTCTCAAAGTTGAACAAAAGCGTTTGTAGGGCTATTTGTTCGATAGCGGAGACGACAGGGGTTGAACCTGCCCGGCCCGTTAGGAACCGACGGTTTAGCAAACCGTTGTATTACCGCTCTACCACGTCTCCAAATTGGAAACACCTAAGCGCTTCCGTTATCGGAGCGAGAGGGATTTGAACCCCCGATACCCGTAAGAGTATAACGGTTTTCAAGACCGCCGCGTTCGACCACTCTGCCATCGCTCCAGTTATATGCCTGTAAATATATCATAAACAAAAACTTGTGTCAATAAATAATAGAAGAACAATGAAGAAAATTCTGCAATATAAGGGCTATTTCTTTCCTTAATATGCATAAAGGAAATTTTTGTGTTATCATTAAGGTTATGGATAAGAAAAATATTTTGTCTGGAATTTTATTGGTTGCCGTGGGACTTTTGGTTTTGCTTAATCCTGAAACATGCATAAAGGTTCTTATCATTCTCTTGGGTGCATTTTCTGTTGTAAAAGGAATTTATGATCTTGCAAAGATGCGTTCCGTAAGCGATGATGATATTTACAAGCGGGTTGTCTTGGTGGAAGGCATAGTCAGCATACTGATTGGAATTGCTGCGGTTGTGGCTCCTTTTGCCCTCTTTAACACAGTGCAGGAAATTGTGCGCATAATGCTTTATATTCTTGCCGCTTATCTTGTTTTGGAAGCATTTGCCTGCTTTTTTCTTGCGGTTAAGCTAAAGGGCTTGGATGTGGAAAAAGGCGTGGCTAAGTCTTTTGTTCACCAGGGGCTTTGCAGTCTTTTAATAGCGGTGATTCTTTTTCTTTTGCCGCAGAATTT
>JAGACC010000233.1 GCA_017614295.1 Treponema sp. | reverse complement strand
GTGATTTTTAGCTGATAGATATATCCTGTGTTGCACGACTGAGTATCAATGTTAAAGTTATTAGTGTCACCATGGTTTGGACTAATAGCAGTAGAAGGTTGTCCTGCAAGAAGGAATTCCCAGTTCCATTCAATGCCTTCCGTAATTTCGTTTTCGGTATAAATGTTTGCATTAGCAGGGGTAGCGTGAAGACCTATCTCAAGACCACCTTTTGGTCTTTGCAGATAAGAGCTTGTATTTTCAGTCAACTTGACTCCATCTACCCAGACTATAATGTCGTCTACCGTAGTAATGCCACCACCGCCAAAATATGTGGATGCCTTTGTTTTTACAGTACAAGTGGATTCTGCGGAGTCTGCAAAGAGGTTTTGATGGGCATAAGCCTTTATTGTATACACTTCCTCTTCACCAGCAACCTCTGGACAGGGAACGGGTATGCTTTTCTTTCCGTTTACTTTGCCGGAAACAACAAAACTGCCATCGTCTTTATAAATTCGGTAGGAAAGAACAGCATTAGGAGCATCTGCTGGAGGAACAAGCACAAGGTAGGCTTTTCCGTCGTCGCCGTAAATTGTGTTAAGTCCGGTTGTCACTGCACCTTGGGAATCTGTATATTGTACAGTATCACCATTTTGATTTTGGTAAGTCACTTCGCCAATCTGTGTTGCCTTTGCACCAATTTCTATTGAAGAAGTAAAGCCCATTTTGTCTACCAGTTCAACTTTATATGATTTTTCGGCAGACAAAGCGTCATTGGTCTTATAAAACAAGGTGGTACCGGAAGGTCCTGGGGCAAACACGGCATTACTACCTGTCGCAAAGCGGGTATAGGTGTGGGAATCATACGTAATATTACCAGTGCTTGCATCAACATTTGACGATGTAATGCTATTCAGGATTTTAAAGTTTTCCGTCGGCGTAAAATCAACAGCGCCGTTGTCGTCAACTGTTATCGCAAATCTTGTTCCGTCAATCCTTATATAGGCAAGATCTTTATGAATAAACTTAAGAATGTCCGTATTGGGCAAATTCATAAAAAGAACATTATGGCTAGGATTTTCATCATCAGCAAGACAAACGCCACCCTGCATTAGCGGTGGAGTACTGTTGCAATAGAGGGGAAAGGAATATGTTCCAAAGTCTTCCAATGAATAAGGGTGCTTTATATTCACGCTCTCGGTAATTGAACAATAATTGCCATCCGTATCCAGTTTACCGTCCATTTCTCTTAGAAAATTAGTCGGATATTTGACAGTAATAACTGACGGGTCTGTAGGATGCTGCTTAACAACAATATCACTAGCAGAAGAAATGGTACTCGCATTGCTGCTAATAAGGTTTCCACGGGCTTCTGAAAAGGGGAAAAGCTTGGGGTTTCTAAGGTAATAGCTTACGGTTACGGGACCGTCCGCAGAAGAAATGCAGAGTCTGCCGCCGGAACCTGTCTGGGTTGGAGCAGGAATATCATGCTTTTCTATAGCGGCGGTATTGGTCATCATGTCAAAATATTCGTGGACATCCTGGTTAAAAGAACCGGACAATCCTGAGCAAGAAAAAATAATACAGAGAGCAAGAAAGAGTAAAAATGAGAAAGCACAAACAGAAAGCTTTTTCATAAGCCCCTCCGTTAGAACTGGAACCCTGCAGAAACCTGCGGAAGCAGATAAATGCTCTTCATGTCCGGGACAAAGGCCATAAAACCGTCTATCCCTGCTTCTATATAAATGCGGGAGGTAACATAAGTCTGGAAACTCAATCCCGCTATTGCGCTTATATCCGTACTGTTAAGCTTTGGCGTATCAATTCCGTGAGGAAAGTGGTACTGGTAGTCTGCAAAGTACGCAATACCCGCACCTCCGTGAAGCTCTACAGTAAAGGCATGGCGACGCTGGTTTGTACCCTTTACCCTAAAGCGTATGGGGAACTGGTATACAAGAAGACCGTGACCTGTAATAAGGTTTCCGTCTACCGTATAGCCACCTTCGTCATAGAACATCCTTGTATAAGATGCCGTTACACCAATTCCAAGATAGCCCCAGTTATGCTTAAACGGCATAAAGGTAACTTTTGCTGTTGCGCTCACAGGCCATACCAGGCTTCCCATAAAGTCCTTAAATGTTGAATCCTTGATGATGATTGGACAGGTGTAGCCTGCACTCACGTCAAGGTCAAAGGGCTTTTTGTAGCGCACGGAAAGTTCATTCTTGGACCCAAGTTCAGTATACAACCCACTCGCATCTTTTGCAACTACATGATAGTCACCTGTGTACAAATCTTTTATATTAAATTTAAGGGTTACGCTGCGGTTCTTTTTGCCACCGTCAAGAATTTCCGGCACTATTCCGCCGTCTTCTACATCTTTTCCTTCTGGTACAAGGAAATAGTCCGTAAATTCCAGGGACTTATTGTTCTTGTCCGGCATAAAGAGTTCGTGGCCTTCTATTGTAAAAACACCGTCGTTGTATTCTTCCAGGTAGATGGTGGAACTGTGGCTTACCCTGCTGCTAACGTCGCGGATTTCCGGCTGGTGGGCAGCATATACACGGAAGCGCTTCCATTCACTGACTTTTGCAGGACGGCTAATAAGGTCGTATGTTATAACCTTAAAGCGGTAGTAGCCTGGTTCAAGAAGCGGGGTTATCTGCATTCTTGTGGTATTGTCCTCCGTCTGAAGGGTTACCGCAGGTCTGTAGCCTCCGCCAACCTCTTCTTCTATTACAACTTCATACTTTAAAACCGCATCAGGGTCGTCTTCCACCCAAGAAAGCATCTGCCACGAATCTTCCGGGCGGGCTTTTTCCTTGGCATCATCATCCTTTTTCTTGGACTTCTTCTTCTTTTTTGAGGAATCTTTCTTTTCTTCCTTCTTTACATCCTGTTTAGAAGACGCTTTTTGGGCATCGCTTCCTGTCTGGGCAAAGACGGAAAATCAGAGGGTAAGAGTTAGGAGTATTAGCGCTGCGGAAAATTTTCTACTTTTTCTTGCCATAGGTATTCTCCACAGGATTTATCTTGAGGTCTTTTGGCTCAGGAATGTCTGTTATCAATATAGAAGGCGTGTCCGGGCTTTCCTGGAAGATAACGTCTACAACACCGTCCTTGTTTGAGTCAACGCGGCGAAGGGCCTTTATGTACCATGTAAACTGTCCGCGGATCAAGGCGTTCTTGAGCTTGTCGTCCATGTTAAGGAAGTCAAGCGTAAATTCCGTGCTGTTGCCAAGGTTCTTTTCCAACAAAAGATCTCCGGCTTCGTTTCGGATAGAGAACTTGTAGTCGTTGGCAGTCTTTACAGGCTTCCACTTGAATTCAATTTCGCGCTTGTTCTTCTTTTTCTTAAGGTAGTTCCTGTCAAATGCTTCCGGGTAAGTCTTCATTCCTTCCGGAGTGTCGAGAGGCGGTACTGGAAGAACTGTAAAGCGTCCCTTGTACTTTTCGTCTGTACCGGAAACATCTATTCCGTCCATGGTCTCTGCGTATACAACAATTTCGTAAGTTCCGCTGTGAAGACCTTCTTCCGGGGCAAGCCTAACTGAATACGGGGCAACCCTGTTTCCAGCGGCAACCTGTGCGTCCGAAGGAACCCTCATTACTTCTACAGGCGGGTTCACGTCCGTTCTGGTAACAACAAGCTGGGCAAATGAGTTCTCGTCAACGCTTTCCCACTTTGCAACAGGTGGATTCAAAAGAACTTCAAGACCGTCTATTTCCATTCCCTTTACAGGAGCAACAACTGCAACCGGATGCAGCTTTGCAAGGAGGAACGAAGCCCTAAGCAAACGACCTGTACGGCGGCTGACTATACCGGGTATTGCGTTACTAAAGGCCTGAATTTCTACATTGTAATTGGTGCGGTCAACAAAGCCCGGTCCAGAATACATGTTCAAGTCTAACTGGGTGCCATAAACAATGTCGCGGAATATACTTTCACCAGTAGCCTGGCTAAAGATTTCCACTTTGTAGTAGTCGGCATGTTCTACAGGAGCCCACTTTACGGTATAAGGCTTTCCTTCGCGGGCAACGGCTTTACCACCGTTCTTTGGATCTATCATTGCAGATTCGTCCAAGCTGTCCAAAACCTCGAACATACGCGGTGTGGTAGTCATTGTGTTTCCGCCGCCAGTAGAAGAAAGTCTCCAGTAGTACTTTCCAAGCGCAAGGTTTGTAACCTGAAGGACGTTGTTTGCAGACTTTCCAGTGTAGGCAAGTGTGCTAAAGTTTATGTCCTGCGAAATCTGAACTTCCGTTACGTAATTGTCCGGCAAGTTGCGCTTCCACGTAAAGTTCATGTCGGGCAAAAGGTTCTGGGCAATACCGTAGTTATCCGCAGGTTCAACAACGTGCTGGTCGCGCTTACCCTGCATTGCAAACAGTGAGCGGATTTCGGAAATAGGAGATTCAGAGCCTTCCTGGTCCGTAACCCTAACACCCCAGTACCACTTACCGTCTTTAAGGGCATCTTCCTTTGGCAAAAGGTAGAAGTTACTTGTTACGTTTATAGTCTTTGCTTCCTGGGTAAGAGCTTCGTTGCGGGCAATTACAAGGGTATACTTTGCAGCCTCGCGGTTTGGCTTCCAAGAAAAGCTTGTCTTAGATGCAGTTTCACCGTTGTCTATGATAGCACCATCCGGCGGCACGTGAAGAACTGGTCTTTCCAGCAATCCGGAGCGCTCTATCTTAAAGGACTTTACTTCGCAGGGGAAGGCAAGGCCTATGCGGTTAACAGAATAGAAAGGAGTTACGCGGCAGTACCAGGTACCTTCACCAATATTTGCAATCTGGGCAGAAGTCAAAGAAGTTCTTGTGTCCACCTGATGGCTAGAGAAATTCTTGTCGGAAGAAACTTCCAGTCTGTAGGAAGAAGCATAGGCAGATTCTTTCCAGATGAACCTTACTGGAGGAAGCTTTGTGCGGTATGAATAAGAATTTCCTTCAGAAGGAGAAAGAAGCTCCGGTGCGTATGAGTGGGCAAGAAGAAAGCGGTTCTGCACATAAGCCCTACCCTTTGAATCCACTATGCGCCAGTAGTATATTCCGTCGTCAAGATTCACGTTGGAAGAACCGGCAAGTCCGTTGGAAGGAATAGAAGAACAGTCAATCTTTTCTTCATAGGTAGAAGAGGCAAAATTCCTGTCGGAAGAAACCTGAAGCCTTAGCGAAGTTCCGCCGTTTTCCGCTTCGGAAACAGAACCAGCCATTCTCCAAGAAAAGAGAACGTCCCTTTCCTGTGGCGTAAAGTAAAGAATCTTAGAAGAAGGCCTTGGGCTGGAAACCATAACATGCAGATTTTCCCCGCTGTTCTTTGCCGCAAAGGAATCACCGCCTGCTACGTTAACAACTTGTCCGTCGCTTGTAATTATAGCGTTACCCTGTATAACCTGGAAACCGTCCATTCCTGCCGCAACGGAACTGCCGCTTTCTATAAATACGTCTGTACCGTCTGCAAAAAGGCGCATACCCTTTTCTGAGTCCATGCTGTCCACGGAAGCAGAACCTTGTGCAAGCTGGGCAGAAACAGAGTCGTCGTCATTCACAAAGACCTGAACCATTGTGTCTTCCGAAAGCTCCATTATGTTTCCGTCCGTAAAGTTGATGGTGGCTTCGCTCAAGTGCTCCGTACGGATAATATCTCCGTTGTAGAGTGGAGAAGTCTGCCTTAGGCGGTCCCAAACCATGCGGTCCATGAATTTACGCTCGGCTGTTTTGTATTTGAACGTAATGGTGGCTATCGGTTTCTCGTTCATCTTGGAAAGCGAACGATTTATGTTATTGTAGAAAAAATAGAAGTTAAGCGCTGCCCCGGCGGCACAAACAAGAATGGCCAGTATAAAGGGGATTAAAAGGTTACTGCTTGACCTGTATCTTGTTTTCTTCTTCATTCAAGTACACCTTTTCAAAGTCAGGAATCGGAATGCCCAGCATGTTGCGCACTTCATTCAACGTTTTGGGTCCAGTAGGTCCAACGGCCTTCACACAATCCGGATCTGCCGTAAAATCCTTGTTACCCTGCCTAAAGAATTCCTCTATGCTGAATCCCGGCATGTTAACAACTCCGTAAAAGTGTTGAGCACCCTTACCCTTTACT
>JAGACC010000232.1 GCA_017614295.1 Treponema sp. | reverse complement strand
TTCATTTTTATATCCTCCGCTATAAAAGTCCTTGTGGGCATTAGAAGAAATTCGATTATACGGATTTGTATAATTCATTAAGATTATAGCATAAAAATTTCAATTTTCCACCGGTTGGTCAGCTGCTTACCATGGAAATAAATTTTGCGATCCCCAACCAAGCCTAGCCCCTTTCTTCCAGCTCCCTAAGCTTCTGCGCATCCAGCTTTATGTGAAGGTTCTTTTCCTGGGTGGGAATCACAAGCCCCTTTGGACCGTTCTTGGCACGGCGCAAGTACTTTACCTGAGTGTAGTAAAGGTCTGCCTCTGCATTCTTCCTTGCCTTTGAATGGTAAACCGCAAGATTGCCCGCGTAAAGCAATGTTTCCAGAGGAACCGTTTTATTTTTCTGAGCCTTTATAAAGACATAACCGCCAGCATAGTCACGGGTGTGGAGCCACATGTCGCTACCCCTTACGTAATGGCGCAGA
This sequence comes from Treponema sp., assembly GCA_017614295.1. Classification (GTDB taxonomy): domain Bacteria; phylum Spirochaetota; class Spirochaetia; order Treponematales; family Treponemataceae; genus Treponema_D. The sequence continues at coordinate 2,277 of JAGACC010000232.1, read as the reverse complement.
AGATCATCGTTTTCCGAAGCGGTCCTGCCAACAATCAGCGTCCAACCGTCAACCTCGTAGTGGAGGCCTGGGTGCGGCTTTTCCTTGTTCTGGGCTGGGGCAGTGTCTTTGCGGAGCATCTGCTCTATTTTGATTACGTTCTTTTCTTCCAAAAGCGATTTGTATTCCGCTTCCAGTTTGGCAAGATTCTTCCGCGAAAGCTCTATGTCGTGGGCAAGGGCTTCCTGTCCGCTAACCGCCTTTTTGTACTGGGAGTAGTAGACCTGTGCGTTCTGCTGGGGACTAAGCTTTGGGTCAAGCCTTATGTGAACCTGCTGGCCGCTATCGTAATCCGTGCAGTCCAAGCTTGAACCCGTAGCCTCTTGTGCATAGGCAAGAATCAGGTCGCCTGTATGCTTTAGCTTTTCCGCTCCCGAAAAGTCGTTCTGCTTCTGCAAAAGCTTTTCCAGCGCCTGCTCCATCCTGCTCTTTTTGGAATTGAACCAGCGCTCTGCCTGGGAAAGCAGATTCTCCCTGGAAAGGGATGATGAATACTCGGAATAAAAAAGGTCCACCTTGCGGTTAAAAGAAAGGGAATCAAAGTCACCGTCTTGGTCAAGAACCTTGCGTCCGTTAAGCATTCCCCCCTTCTGCAAGACGGCATCCTTAAGTTCATCAAAAGTCCTTAGCGGAAACCTCTGCAAAGCGAAAGTCTTTTCTTCTTCAGATACAGACTTTTCTTCCACGGCAAAAGTTCCGCCGGAAACTTCACCCTTCTTTGGTCGACGGTACATGCAGTCAAGTATGCTTCCGCTTTCATCGGTAACAATCACGTTTGCAGCACCGGACCAAAGGCGAATGTAGATAAAATACTTCTGCTGCCAGGTGGAAACGTCAAGCTTTATGATTCTGTCAAGGCCAATCTGGGAACAGCTGTTAATCCTCATACCCTGAACATGGCTCTTAAGGAATTCGTTAAAGCGGAGCGGCTTTGAGTTTTTGGGAATCTTCCCCCAAGTCTCGTTTATGCGGCAGGCTCCGGCGCAAGTACAAATGAGTATAGTCCGCAAAGAACCATGCTTTATAACGCGGAATGTTAGCGTATCGTAGCCCGGCTGAACAATCTCCTGAATAAATGAATCTGTCAGGTCAAGTTCGGAAAGCACTTGATTTATTTCGTTGCAGTTTAAAGACATATCCTACCTAAAAGTATACCTAAAAAGTATACCTAAAAAAGCTGACCCAAAAATCTTACCTGGAAACCTTACGCTGAACAGGCCGCACGGCGCTAGGTCTAACCTGAGACTTTGCCTGTCTAACCGTCTTTGCAGCACTTCTGGAAGCAAGCTTGGAAGCAGTACGCAAAGCAGATGAAGAAGACTTTCCGGAAGAGCGGACTGCGGCCTTACCAGAATTTTTAGCCTTAATAGTAGCGCTGGTCTGGTTAACAAGCCTCTGGGCAAGAACCTTACTAAGGAAGATACCGTAGTGGGGATTCTTTCTGATAAGCGAAAGGAAAGCAGACTTTGGCACCTTGATTACGCGGCAGCTTCCAACAGAAACAACTGTTGCGGTGCGGCGGTCGTTAAGCAAAAATGCCATCTCCCCAATGAACATGTCGTTTGGTGTAAGAACGTTAACAAGCTTCTTCTTTACGTAGACGGCAAACCTTCCGCTTACAATAAAGAAAAGGTCGTTGGACATCTCGTTCTCGCGGCAGACAACTTCCTTGTTCTTGTATTCGATTGTATCAAAAGGCTTCATTATGCCAGGGATAGTGTTTACGGCATTAACCTTGTTCGCTATCGTAAAAGTTACCTGGTTGCCCCTCTCGTTGTAGGTAAGCTTCTTAACGCACTGCTTGCTAAGAGAAATTCCACGGCCATGGGTGTCAAAGTTGTTCTTTTTATTCATTATGGCACGCCAGTCAAAACCGTCACCCTCGTCCTTTATGCGGAAGGCAGAAACAGTCTTACCGATTGCGTAAGAAATGTGAATCTTCCTGTCGCAGTAGCGGGGATCAACCCTTCGCTCAGAAATAAGCTCCAGCATGTCGCGGCCCTTCATAAGCCAGTCGGTTTTTTCCGGGTAGGTAATGTTTAGGTTTCCGTGCTCCAGTGCATTGGTAAGCATTTCCATAAAGGTTATGTGGAGAGCGTAGCGGTCATCGTCGGATATGCGGTTGGTATTGTAAAGATAGCTAACCAAAAAGTTGGTGTAAAAACGAATGTCCATGGGGTCGTTGTTGCAGAGAAAATGCCCGGATTCCTGACCGCCAAGTATGTCCTGCATACCGCG
>JAGACC010000231.1 GCA_017614295.1 Treponema sp. | reverse complement strand
GGATGTAAAGCTTTTTTCTGTTTTTCCCTTTTTTCCGTAGGGGAATTTCTCTGCTTTTTCTGCGTGGGCAGAAGCGGGTTCGACTAGTGCAAAGATACAAAGTGTTAGTGCGGATAAAGCAAGGACAAGGCCGTGCTTTGCGGAATTTTTCATAACCAACCTCCTGGTTAAAGCGTTTTTTTTATGCCGCTGACCAGACTAAGCCAAGGCTTGACGGTAGCGGAAAATTGGGATATATTTAAACAGTAAAAGGAACATCGCAGTTTTGCGGCCGTCTCCTTTTAGCATTTGTGAAAAGCCTACTCCGAAACTGCTACGCTTGGGTAGGCTTTATTTTTTGCTCTACAAGGTATACTTGAAGAGAGCGAGTGCTTCTATAAGCAAACTAAGAATAGCAATGATAAGCATTACTATTTCGTATTTTGTCATATCTGCACGAATCTCCCTTTCATTAAGATTAGGAGACAGCCACCCGATACCGCGATGTTCCAATAAAGATGATACTATAGTTTTTGTGGGAATTGCAAGGTGCTTTTTGCTTTTACCCTGTTTTCTTACCTGTTCCTCATCAAGAATGTAAGCTCGTGCTTGTTGTAGTGCAGGTGAACCACTTTGCTGTTTGGAAGAGAAGCAAATTCCTTGGCTGCCTGCCAGTTTATTCCCCCCTGCATTTTTATCGTACAAATCATGTTGAATTTTATGCCGCTTTCGAGCCAGGTCTTTACCCACTGCAAAAGACGCTCCGGGTAGCAGATTACGTCGCTAAGAATCCATTCCGGGTCTCCGCCAAGTGCATCCCTTACGTCTGAAGGCTTTAGCGTAAATGCATCGTGTGCAGAAAAAGTGACGAGCGGGTTCTTCATAAGGCTGTCTGCCAGGGGGCTTCTGTCCACCGCAAAAACTCTTGCGCCAAGAAGGGTAAGAACGTATGTCCATCCTCCAGGGCAGGCTCCGGCTTCAAAGCAAAGGCTATTGGGGCTTGGAAGGTCATCTCCAAAAAAGTGGTTAAAGAGGGTAAGCGCCTCCTGAATCTTTAGGTAAGCTCTGCTTGGCGGATTTTCGTGGTCTTCTTCAAAGCTAAGGGTTCCAAGGGGAATGCTGCTTGAAGTATTTGCGCTTGCAAGAATTGTGTGTTCATCTAAAAGCGTGTAAAAGCCCATGGGACTCTGAGGAATCTTTACCGGAAAGTTCCGGGGCTTTAGGGGAACGTATGGAAGCTTTTCCTGAATTAGCGTCTGCCTGCGGTAGTTGGTGAATGCGTAGGGTGCCCAAGAGCGCTGAATTCCTTTAAGCGCTGAGGCTGCCTCTCCAATCGAATTGAATTTTACGATGAATGGTTCAAGAAGTGCCGTTGCGCAAAAGTATGGAATGGAAGTTGAGCCGTCGGAATTTGCGCTGTAGCCGGGCAGGTAAACAAGGTCTCCGTATTCCTTCCTGGAATTAATGTCCACTCCCAGTCGCGAAGCAAATTCGTCCAGCATAAAAGCCTTGCATTCGGGGAAGGGTAGAAAAGCGCTTCCGCTTATTTTTTCTATTTCCAAAGCCAGTTCCTAAATTTAGTCAAATAAGCTGTCTGCTTCCTTTTTGGAGGCGGCCTTTAAAAATTCTATGTATCTTAAAAGAAGGGGTGTTCCCGGTGAGCACAAAAATGAAAAACCAATGTTGGAGCGGTTTTCAAAGTTTGTAATCCACCTGGGGCGGCACAAAAGCGAAAATGGAAGAAGGAATTCCTTGCGGGGAATCTTCATCTTTATGCTGTAGTCATTTTCCATGTCCACTTTTACGGGAACAGGAAAGTGAATCCTGCAGCCAGAGGCGCTAATGTCGTCCAGCACGCCGGGGAGAACGCAAAGCTCATGGGCATCAACACGTCCAGTGTCTGTAAAGCGCTCTTCCTTTCTGTGTTCGTTCTTCATAGCTTTAATTATGAATGAAAAATTCGGTTAGGTCAAGGTGGCAAATGAAAAATTTGGAGTTTTTGGAGAATGTTCTAGTGATTTTTTTTCTTTAATTATTCTTAATATGATACTGATAAGAAACGTCGGTTTTGTTTTGTTCTTTTGGACGGTAGGCCAAGTTTTACTGTGCCCGTCCCTACAGTCCGGGCAAATCTTTGGTATTCCCCGCTTTCCAGGGTTCCGGCTTTTTTTGTAGAACAAGCAGTGCCATGGAGGGCGCGTTATTTGTTAGCAAAAAAAACAGGTGAGTTTTCCAAAGGAAAACTCATGGTCAAAAATTGCATGGATGCAATTTTTGACACAGGCCCCTTCCAATCGGGCGTAGGTGCCATCTGGAAAGGCCGTATTTAAATCCAATGAAAGTGCAGATTTACCAGTTGTCGTGCTTTTAAGAGTTCCGTCTTCCAAAAAGATGCGAACTGAATATTCGGCATAATCCTGAACATAATTCGTTGTCCCGGAATACGAACTGTCATTATAGGTAAGATCAAAATCCAAACCTTCAACATGTTTTGTATAACTAAAGGTTTTGGAATCTCCGCTTGCGATTGTAACAGGAACATCTATATCTGATGAAAAATAGGTAAAAGTTATAGCCCTGTCCGTCTCGTTTTTTATGGTAACTTCTGTACTGTCATCAGAAGATTTGCATGCTGCCAAAAAGAAAAGGGATGCTGCAAAAATTAAAAATACTTTTTTCATAAGGAACCTCTTTACTTTTACAAATACTTGTCATCAAAGCAGATTATCGGGCCGTGGTTCGGCAGGCTCACCAACCGACTTATGATGACATGTTTTTTGTAAAAAAGTCGACTTTTTAATTACTTATATAATTTTTCTACAAGAAGGGCAAGCGTGGGATTTTGGAGATTTATAAAGCAAGCGTTAGTGGGGGATGTCGCTTGTGGTTTGGACTTCTGGAAAGGCGTTTTTTGGCATTCTTGATGTTGCGGATTAGTTCCGGTAGCTGGGTGTATTTTAGGCCTATGCCGATTTGGATTTTTTTGTTTATGTAGCTGTCAAGTTCTCCGTAGGCATCGATTGTGTTTACCAGGGGCATTTTGTATGTTAGGGATATGTCTGCCATAAAGTTGTAGGGTAGCAGGATTTTGTAGCCAGCTTGTGCCGCAGCGGAAAAGTTTACTCCTCCGTAAGACAGGCTGTAGCTTTTGGAGTAGGAAACGTAGTCTACGTAGCAGCCCAGCCCCGCGTAGAGTTTTTGAAGCCTTCTTGACATGGGGTAAAAGTAGGGGAAGTAGCCTACGGTTAGCGGGAGTGCGTAGATGCCGTCGTAATTTGTGTCCATGAAGGTTGCAGAAAAAAGTGCCTTTTGCGCAAAGTGGGGGATTATCTGCTTTTCGTAGCTAAGTCCAAGACCGAATCCCTTGTGGGCTACTCCGTAGAACATGGTTAAAAAGTCAAAGCCGAATGAACTTTTTAGCTCTGGTTCGCTTTCGCTTGAGATTTTAAACTGCTGTCCAAGTGTGCTCCAGAAGTTGTAGGTTTGAACCTGCTCAAAGTTTTCTTCCCTTTCGGAAATACTTGCTTCCGGGGTGGAGGATTCTTGTTCCGTTTTATCGGGTTCAGGTTGGGATTCTTCCGCTAAAGCTTTTGTCTCCTCGAATGAATCCTGCGCTTCTTTTGAACAGGCAGGTCTTGGGCATAGCAGAATGAGGAGTAATAGCGTTGCAGAGAAAACTTTTGCTTTAGCCCCACCAAGCCTACCCCCGGTTGGAAGGGCCCGCCAAAGGCGGGTTGCGCAGCAATGGAGCGGGTAGGGCCCCGCGGAACCCTGGAAAACGGGTTTGCAAACAAAAGCTGGTCCAGAAAAATTCATTTTGACGTCATTGTGTAGACACCGTCCCATTTTATGATGTCTCCGTTAACATCGCGGGGCAGGCCGTTTACAATATAGTTTTCGCAGCGGACAATCATCTTTTTTTCCGGGGAAATATAGTTTTTGTCCTGAACATCGCTTGTTGGGTTGCAGCGGTATGCGTCGCTGAATAATTTCTTGGCTTTTGCAAAGTCTTCTATGTTTTTGGGGTCTGCTCCTTCTTCCCTTCCCTTTAAGTACCATTCCATTGCCTTGTTAAAGAGTTCAACGGATTCAAGCTCTTCTTTTTTTAGCTCGGATTTTAGCCCTGCAATGGAATAAATTTGTACCGGTTTTTCTACGTTGATTACGCGTACGCAGTCAAGCTGACGGGCTGCAAGGAGTCCTTCTGTCTGACCGGAATTTGCTTCCAGCCAGGTGCTTTCGCTGCACATTATCCAGCTGTCGTAGGCTTTGTTTGTTCCTTCCAGACGAGATGCCAAGTTTACGTTGTTGCCCATAACCGTGTAGTTAAGCTTTTTCTGCGTACCCATGTTTCCTACAACCATGTCTCCTGTGTTTATTCCAACGCGGGATTTTAGAAGGAATGGCGTGTGGGTAATGGGGTGAATCGGTAGCTCGTCCTTGTGCTCTTCGTTGTAGATTGCTTCTGCCTGCTTCATTCTTATTCCTGCAATACAGGCGTTGTAGGCGTTAAGGGGGTCGTCAACTGGTGCTCCAAAGAAGGATACGATTTCGTCTCCTACGTACTTGTCTATTGTTCCGTGGCAGTCCATGATTGCATCGCTCAATACTCCAAGGTAGCCGTTAAGAATGTCTACAAGCCTTACAGCTCCGTGCTGTTCACCTTCTTCGCGGTTTATGCATTCGGTAAAGCCGGAGAAGGTTCTTACGTCGGAAAAGAGTGCCGTCATCCTCTTGTTTGCTCCACCCAAAGAAAGGAGTGAAGGGTTCTTTACAATCTGGTTTACGACTTCCGGGGCAACATAGGCGTCAAATCCCCTGCGCAGGGTTTTCTTTTCTTTTTCTGCAAGGGCAAAGTTCAGCACCATCTGGGCTATGTAGGTAAAAAGCGCAAGAAGGAAGGGTGCTACGATAGGGACGTATATGCGGAAGACAATCATCAGAAGGCAGAATAAGAGCGTCGGCGGCAAGAGGTATACAAGACCAACAGCGTTCTTTGCAAAGGCGGAGAATTTTCTTGTAAGGAAGAGGACTGCAAGCGTAAAGGCAAAGACAAGCACTATTGCTGTGAACATGTTTACGCATCTTATGAAGTCTTTCTGAAGGATTGTGTTTGCAACGTTGGCGTGGGTTCCAAGATTGGGGTATCCGCTCTGGAAAGGGGTAACGCCAAGGTCTGTGCTTGCGGTTGCCGAATTTCCTATTAAACAGAATGAATTTGCAAATTCCACGGCAAGGCTTTCGTGAAGGTTTTTGTACTGGGTAAGAAGTCCTGAGAATTTATTTATTGCCTTGCCAGTGTTTTCTTCCGCTGTTCCTGCAAGTGAAAGTAGCGACTGTGAAAAGCTTTCCAATTCCTGGAAGTACTGGGCTTTTGCAGAAAAATATGCTTCGTATTCTTCGTCCGAGATTCCTCCGCCAATGGCCTTTCCCTGACTGTCAAACCCTTCGCAAAGGTTCAAGAGACGCTGCTTTTCGCCAAGAATCTGCTTGTAGCCTTCAACAATGTCCGGAACATAAGAAATCCATGTGGAAAGCTCTGTCTCTCCTGCTCCCTGGTCTAGCAAAGAAAGCTCTTTTAAAGATTCAACAGTATCGTGCTCAAGCTTGTCCAGATCAAGTACCATGTAGACCGGCACGTGCCTAAAGCTGTCGTTGTATGTTGCATGCTGCCAGTTGATCATCATGCGGCCGTTTTCGTCGAGCGGAATCTTTATGTCTTCTCTTTTTTCCTTTCCCGGGAAGAGTGCTCCCCTTAGAATAAGAGACTTTCTCTTCCGCTCAAAAGACTGGACGTCAAGCATCCTTACCAGAGGGGCAAATGCCAGCTGACCTATGTATTTTCCTTCGTGGTAGTTAAAAAGTTCAATTCTTCGCCTGGAACCGTCTGAATCAAGGATTACGTTTGTAAAGCCTTCGCCTGCTGCTCTTTTTCCAAGCGTGTAGAGTGCGGGGACAAAACCTTTTTCTGCCTTTGCGTTACGGGTTGCCTCTTCGTTTTCCCTCCGGATAAGGTCTTTGGGGTCCTGAACGTTAAAGAGGAAGCGCTCCTTTTCGTAGTCCTTGTCTTCCTGTAGGCGGTCAATTTTTATGTCGTAGGCGTTTATTGTTAGCGATGCGTTTCCAAAGAACTGTATGGTGCGGGCAAAATAGTCGTCAAAGTCCCTGTTTACCCCTTCGTAGATGGAGTTGTACATTCCGTAGAGGATTTCATCAACTTTGCCGGTAAGTTCGCTTCCTTTTTGGCTTGCGTTGCGGGCGTTTGTTTCTCCCCTTTGTATTGATGAAGAGAATTCTTCTATATTATATGCGATTTGCTGCTCGCCGTTGCCGAATGTCTCATCCGTAACAGAAGCTATGTTTCCTACAGCACCTTTGCTTGCCGGTGAAAGGTATTCAATATCGAATACTGCATTGTAGGCGCCAAGTTCCTTCATGCTCATAAGCACGTTGCCAAGAAGGTCTCTTGTCCATGGCCATGTACCTTCGCGGTTAAGGGAAACGTCTTCTATGTCCACCAGAAGTATGTTTTCTTCCTGCTTAACCTTGGGGGAAAGCCTTACGAGCATGTCGTAGACGCGGTAGTCAAATTTAGTGAAGAATTTTATGGCTGAAAGTGCCAGAATTACTGCTGTTATGGCAATCAGGGTGAATATGTCCGAGTTGCGTGAAAAAAAATTTTTTTTTGCTGTCTTTACCATGACAAAAAGTATAACATAGTTTATAATAAATTTGTGGAATTTAACACGTAGGATAAGGATTTTTTATGAAAAAAGCTTTTTTTGTTTTTGTCATGATGACTGCCTTTGCTGCTATTGGACTTCACGCCCAGGCTGCCAACAACGTAACAAAGATGATTAATACGGAAAAGGTTAGCTGGGGTCAGGTAAGTTATTTTTCTGCCGTAGCCCAGGGACTTGTTTCCGAGGATGCTTCCAACGCAGATGCTTTTGCCGTTCTTCAGAAGTCTGGAATTGCCGCTTCCGATAAAAATGCTCTTTCTGCCATTACTTTTGCGGAATTAGCCCATGTTTGCGCCCAGACCTGGAAGGTGAACAACAGTTTTATGTATAAAATTGCCCCGTCACCCCGATATGCCTTTACGATGATGCGCGCCAACGGTATTATTCCCCGCAATGTGGATCCGGATTCTGTACCCAATGGCCATGATGTGCTTAACGTAATAACTGCAACGATGGAAATGTCGTCGGACGGTAATGGAGGCAGCAAATGAAAAAGTCAGCAGCCTTTATCTTGGCACTTAGCCTCTTTGCAAAGGTTTTTGCAGTAGAATACGGTGGAACTTTGGGAGAGTCCGTAGAGCTTTACACCAACGACTTTGACCCCATAGCAATGGAAGAAAAGACAAAGCTTACCCTCTTTTTCCGCGCACCATTTGGCCCTTCTACATATTTTGCAGCGGAAGGAAATGCCACTCCAACCTATGACGTTAACGACATTACGGAAATAAGCGACGGTGACTTTATTTGCCCGCTTGACCTTACTCTTTTTAAGTTTGCCCATTCAATAAAGCAGGAAAATTCCGCTTCGCTTAACTTTGCGGCGGGAAGGTTTGCCGTTGCAGATTCCACAGGTTTTATCCTGAACCAGTCTGTTGACGGAATTTCTGCAGCCTACAACAGCCAGAGTTTGGTTGTAAGCGGATATGCAGGCTATACCGGTTTGCTTAACGGACACAATTCTACTATTCTTAACGGAGACATAGACAAAAGCGACAATGACTACTACTATCTGGCAAGTCCATTTATTATTGGTCAGGCATCTGTCTACTTCCCATATATTTTCTATAACCAGTCTCTTGGCATAGAAGGGCTTACCGCAATAGGAACTAAAGGCCCCAACGGAGACAATGCAGACTACAACCGCTTCTACGGAACGCTTTCTTTGAGCGGATCCCTTGGAGCAAACAAGTTCTACCTTCTTTCTTCAACATTCGGAGCGGAGGTTATAGACGGAGACTTTGACAAGCTTTCAAACCTTTCGCAGCTTTCCTTTACCTATTACATCCCGGAATTCTACAATTCACAGGTAACGGCCAGCGCTTTGTATGCTTCCGGAAAACATGGTCCCTTTGCGGCATTCACGGGTCTTTCCAGCATGGAGGCAGCCTATTCCGCTTATGCACCGGAGTATACAGGTCTTTTGAAGGCGGGTCTTTGCGGTACAATAAAGCCAAAGGACAACCTGCTTGCATCTTTGGGAACGGACGTTATCTTTTCCTGCCCCAAGGAAGACTTTGAGTATGCTGGCGTTCAGTTTTACGGATCGGTGGTCTACCAGCTCTACACGGACATGCAGTTAGGTCTTATGGCCCACCAGTATGTTGGTGATGATGACAATGAAAACGAGACTTCGGTTACTCTTAACTTTACCCTGGCATTCTAAAAAGGAGGAGTTTTATGAAAAAGACTTTTAAGCTTTTGTTAGCACTTGCCCTTGCCTTTGTGGCAGCCAATTCAGCACTGGCTCTGGAAGCTACTGTTGTTTCTACTTCCGGCAAGGTTGAAATTCAGAGGGGAAACAGCTGGGTTCCTCTTAACAAGGGAGATGTTGTCTACGGCGGAGCTGTTATTTCCACAGGATTTAAGTCTTCCGCGGAACTTAACATTGCAGGCTCAAAGGTTCAGCTTGGACCTCTTACCCGCATCACTATAGAAAAGCTTGTTTCCACTTCCACAAAGAACGAAAGCTCAATCTACCTGGACAGCGGAAAGATAGACGCTAACGTTAACAAGGCAGACGGAAAAAGGACCGGCTTTAAGGTAAGCACTCCTGTAGCAACGGCTTCTGTCCGCGGAACCTTTATTTCCGTGACGGCAAGGGGAGGCTTGTTTACAGGTAGCGGCTTGGCTTCATGGGGACCTGCTGAGTCAAGCGCACCTAGTATAACGGACACCCCTTCTGAATTTACTCCGGCAGATACCAAGACCAGTGTTTTTACGTCGGTAAAGGAAATTAGCGGCGGCAAGGGAATTCCTGTAAGTGCAGGAGAGTCAAGTTCCCTCGATGCAAGTACCGGTCTTCCTGTTTATCCGCAGAAGGAACTTGCAAGAAAGGTTTCCAACATAAGGTCTGGTACTGTTTCTCTTACATCCTTGGAAAAGATAGCACCGCCTGTTGTTGGAGCACCGTCTGTAAGCACAGAATTCCCGGAGTCTGGAGCAGGGGCAAACCTTGGAACTCTCGTGGTAACCGTTTCTTTCTAATATAGATTGAACTCTTTTTAATTGAATATAAGTCCGGTCAGGCTAAGCTTGTCCGGGCTTTTTTTGTTATACACGAAATAAGCAGATAAAACCTACGCCGCCATGGAGGGGCGCACGAAAGTGCGTTGCCGTAGGCAATGAAGGCGGAAGCCGAAACCCCGGAACGGCGGTGGCGCAAAGTAATATTCCGTCGTCTTAGCCAAAAAGTATCTGGTAGAGCAAACTTAAGTTCGTCCAAAAATTTAAAATAAGAAAAAAATACCGGCTCCCAGCAAAGAAGGCGTAAACCTTCCTGCCAAGAACCGGCCCCTAACTTTTTTTATATTTTTAATTGCTTAACAAATTAACCTACGGTTGCAAGAACGTAAACGTCTTTTGCACCGTCTGCAGCTTTTACAAGTGTTCCGCCTACGCTACCGCTTGAAAGTGCTGCCTTAAGGCTTGCTTCGTCCGTTGCAAAGTCCTTGTTGGTAAGAACAAGTTCCACCTTGCCGTCGTTCTTCTTGTTTTCAACGTGGATGTGGAATGTTGTACCGCGGAATTTGCGTGTAAAGTCTGCCTTCTTAACATGCTTTGGTAAGCGTGGTTCAATGCGGAGTCCATCGTATTCCGGCATAAGACCGCAGATGAACTGGCTAAGTGCAACAAAGTTCCAGGCTGCTGTTCCTGTAAGCCAAGAGTTCTTTGCCTCTCCAAAGCGTCCTGCTGTCTTACCTGCAATCATCTGTGCGTAGACATAAGGCTCTGTCCTGTGGATTTCGGAAATGTCTTCAAGGTAAGCAGGTGCAATCTTCTGGTAGTGCTCCCATGCGTCTTCCGGACGGCCAGTCTTAATTTCGCCAATGATAACCCAAGGATTGTTGTGGCAGAAGATACCACCGTTTTCCTTGTATCCAGGCGGGTAAGAAGAAACTTCACCAAGCTCTACGTGGTAAGCGCTGTATGGCGGATCTACGATACAGATACCGTATTTTGAATCCAAGTGCTTCTTTACGCTGTCCAATGCCTTTGCCGGGTAACCCTTGTCTGCACCACACTGTGCCATTGTAGCAAAGCCCTGTGTTTCAATAAAGATTTTTCCGTCACCGCATTCGTGGCTACCAATCTTCTGACCAAAGTCATCGTATGCGCGGATGTACCATTCTCCGTCCCAACCAGCTGTGCAGATAGCTTCTTCCATCTTCTTGCATAGCTCTTCTGCCTTCTTTGCCTCTGCTTCGTCTCCCATGATGCGGCACATTGCTGCATAGTCAGGTGTTACATAGACGAACATCTGTGCAATCATTACGGATTCAGCGTTCTTGCCTTCCTTGTTTGTACAGGTCTGGAAAGAGTCGTTGGGGTCCTTGCT